>PXQR01000001.1 GCA_003021235.1 Halobacteriales archaeon QH_6_64_20
AACGGTGTCTGAGAGTACCCAGCAGACGGCTCGTTCCGTTAATTCAGGGGAGCCATTCCGACCAGACTGCACTTTAAGTGTAGGTGCTGCCAGCGGCCGCGTTTGGGCGTCTGCCACCCGAACGCGGCCGGCTTTCGTATCTCGTATCACTAGAAATCCGCCAGACGCTTCGTCCCTAGCATCGCCTCAGTGGCAGTCATATCTCGTTTACGACGATCTCAGTTGCTCAGACGAAGCATCAATCCGACGTTGCAGAGGTTGCGACTAGTACTAGCGGCCCGCGAGCAAAAGCCGAGCGTGCCGGGGGCTTTCGGACCGGTCAACTTGACTCGTTGTCTTCTCTCATACCTCTAAGATAATACTGCCCGGCCAACGCACCGAACGCTTTTGTGTTCGATCCGGGTGGGTAGGGCATGCACACCCTGGAGAGCGGAAACGTCATCGTGACCTGTGCGGTAACCGGCGCGATACACACCCCGTCGCTGTCGCCACACCTGCCGACGACTCCCGAGGAGATCGCAAGCGAGTGCATCGCGGCCGCCGAAGCCGGCGCGGCCGTAGTCCACGTCCACGTCCGCGACCCCGAAACCGGCGAACCCGTCAACGACACCGATCTCTTTTACGAGATCGCCTCCCGTGTCAGCGAAGAGACCGACGTCGTGATCCAGCCGACGACTGGCGGTGCGCCCGACAGCGCGCCCGAAGAACGGATCGCGGTCGTGCCCGCCCTCGAACCCGAGATGTGTTCGTGTAACATGGGCTCGATCAACTTCGGGCTGTACCCGATGCTCGAAAGCGTCGACGAGTGGGAGTACGACTGGGAGCCGGAGTACTTGGAGTCGACGACCGACCTGATATTTCAAAACACGTTCGGCGATCTCGAGGTGATCATGGGTACTATCGAAGAGCACGGCACGGTCCCGAGTTTGGAGTGTTACGACGTCGGCCATCTCTATAACCTCGCACACTGCGTCGAACAGGGCTGGATCACTCCCCCACTACATATCGAGTTCGTCATGGGTATTCACGGCGGGATCGGCGCGTCGGCCGAGAACCTCGTCCATATGAAACGCGTCGCGGACGATCTGTTCGGCGACGACTATTCGCTATCGGTCATCGGTGCCGGCCGGAACCAGTTCCCGCTGACGACCCAGGCGATCTCGATGGATGCACAGGCCCGCGTCGGCCTGGAGGACAACCTCTACCTCGAACGGGGCCGCCTCGCCGAGTCGAACGCCGAACAGGTCGAAAAGATCGTGGATCTAGCCTGGTCAGTCGCCGGTCGCGAACCCGCTTCTTCCAACGAGGTACGCGAGTTCTTGGGGCTCAAGAGCCCCGCCGCGACGGCGTTCTAAAGGCCGATCTGCTTCGATCGGGGGTTGCGAGCTTTCACTAAAGCCACCAGAGAGCGGGCAATCGCTCACCGACCCGACTTCTCGACGATCGTTCCGAGTACGTCAGCGAAACCGGACGGACCCGGACGCCGATCAACGAGCGAACGTGAGAGCACCGACGCGCCCACCGCGCCGGCCCCCATCAGTTCCAGTAGCGTACGCCGTCGCTCGCCGATCGTCCGTCCCCATTCTCCGGTCCTGTCGCCGTCGCTGTTTCGACCCGTGCTCATCCGATAGGCTCCCCTGAACGCGAATGGCTTGCCCGCGTTACACGACGTAACAATCCGGGCCGAGCGAACCCGGGCGGGACGGTTACGGATCGGCCCGCGACCGCTCGATCACTCCCAGTAGTCGACGTCGTCTTCGATCCGGTAGTATCCCTCCAGCGGTCGGGGGTCACGCCCGCCGGGCGGCGATCCGACGTAGACACCGAATTTGTCCATCTCGGGGTAGACGGTAACGTCGGGTTCGGTCATCGTCGAGAGAGCGAGGTATCGCAACGGTTCGTCCGAATCGTTCACCACCTGATGGCCGCCCGTCTCGTTCGTCGGAAACGCCGCGTAGTCGCCCGCTTCGAGAGGTACGGTCTCGATCGGATCGTCACCCTCGATGTCGCCATCGCTCCCGGCGTCACCATCGGTATCGTCGCTACCCGCGTCGCCGACGCCGAGTCGAAGCGTTCCGGTACCCGCGAGCACGTACAGTGCTTCCTCGTTCGCGGTGTGATAGTGGTAGGGCCACGACCGCTTTTCCGGCGGGAGTTCGTACAAGCTACACCCCAGTTCCTCGCCGTCGGTGGCCTCGCTCAACTGTTTCCGGCGAAAGGTCGTCTCCCCGCGGTCGAGGTCGCTCCAGTCGACGTCCGTCTCGTTGATACGTGTCATCCGTCGCGTTCGACGGCGCGTGCGGACGTAGTAGTATCGCCCTCGGAGGTGCGTAGCGTCCCCCCTCTATTCCGATGTCGTACCTGCCGGAGCCGGTTCGTCCGATCTCACCCGGGCGCTTATGTCCGTCTCGTCCCACGATGACGCCATGACGAATCACGGTATCGCGGTAACTGATCGAGACGCCGCAGCGAAACTCGCGCGCCACGCGATCGAATCGCGTGAGCGAACGCTTTCCGAAGAGGTCCGCTCGCAGTTGAAACGCCACCTGCTCGACTTTCTGGGCGTATCGCTCGGCGCGCGCGCCCACGCCCGTTCGACGCCCACGTTCGAGGACGCGATCGACACGCTCGCCGGGTCGAGTACCGGAGTCAGCAGAAGCGTCGATAGCGGCGAGGCGACGCTTCTCACGGACGGGTCGCGGGGATCAGCTGAACACGCCGCGCTCGCGAACGGCGCGCTCGCGCACAGCCTCGACTTCGACGACACCCATCGCGAGTCCTCACTGCACCCGGGCGCACCGGTGATCCCTGCCGCACTGGCGATCGCCGAACGCGACGGGGCGAGCACCGAGGAGCTGTTGGGGGCGATCTCGACGGGCTATGACGTCGCCTGTGCCGTCGGCCGGGCAGTGAACCCCGATTCGCATTACGACAGGGGCTTTCACGTCACGGCGACCTGTGGTACCTTCGGCGCGACCGCCGCGGCCGGCGTCGTCGCCGGACTGGGTAGTGAGGGGATCGAAGCGGCGTTCGGCGTCAACGCGAGTCAGGCGGCTGGCTCGCTCGGCTTCCTCGAAAACGGCGCGTGGAACAAACGCCTGCATCCAGGTCTGGCCGCCCGCCGGGCCGTGCTCGCAACGGCGCTCGCAGAAGGCGGCTTTCGGGGCGCGGCCCGCCCCTTCGAGGGCGAGCACGGCTTCCTCCAGGGGTACTCCGACGATCCTGCCCCTGAGAACTTCGACCGGGTAGGTGAGCCGCCCGCCGTCACTGAGACGGCGCTCAAGCCCTATCCGTGCTGTCGGTACATGCACCCGGCGCTCGACGCGCTCACTGATATCGGACCGGACATCGATCCCGAGGATATGGAGTCGATTTCGGTCTCGCTCCCGAAACCCGGCGTGACGCTCACCGGTGACCCGATCGCGCGCAAGCGCCGACCCGCCAACTTCGTCGACTGCCAGTTCAGTATGCCCTTCGGCGCGGCGCTCGCGCTCACCGAGGGGGCGGCGGACCTGCCGGCCTTCCTCGGCGCTCAGGACCGACTCGACGGCCCGACTTTGGAGGAGTTGATGGACGCGACCGAGGTCGTGACGACCGACGAAGTAGCCGAGCACTTCCCCGAACAGTGGACCGCGCGCGTCACTGTCACGACGAGCGAGGGCGAGTACGATCGGTTCGTCGAGACGGCTCGTGGCGAACCGGAAAAGCCCCTCCGGTGGGAGGGCGTGGTCGAGAAGTTCGAAACCACCGGAACGTCGGCGGGCCTCTCGGCCGGCGAGTGCGAAGCGATCGTCGACGTAGTGGAGGAGATAGAGGCATACGAACTCGCCGACCTGACCGACGCGATCGGGCGTGCGCTCGCGCCGACGGCACGGAGCTAGCGTCTCAGTGGACGTCACAGCGGCGCTCCGGCGAGCGAGATCGTCGGTCGCGGCGACGACGCGCGTGCTCCGGGCCGAGGATCGAGGGCCGGTGCTGTTAGTCGTCGCAGTCGGGTGGTTGCTCGTGCTCGGAACGCGGGTCGTGTTGCCGACGTTGCTCCCGCAGGTCAGGGAGGCGTTCGGGTTCGACGCGGCGACGGCCGGACTACTGATCTCGGCGCTGTGGGGCGCGTATGCCCTCGCGCAGTTCCCGGCGGGCGTGCTCGCCGACCGGATCGGCGAGCGGCGTACCTTGGTCCTCGGAACGGCGCTCGTCGCGGCGGGTGCGTGTTGTCTCGCGCTCGCCCCGACCTTTCCGGTGTTCGTCGTCGGAGCCGTCGCGTTCGGCCTCGGGGCCGGCCTCTACGCACCGCCGCGGGTAACGGTGCTCTCGCGCACCTACCCCGACCGGGACGGCACGGCCCTCGGAGTGACCTTTGCGCTCGGGAACTTCGGGGCCGCGGCGCTGCCAGTAGTGGCCGGCGGACTCGCTCTGTGGGTCGGCTGGCGCTACGGGTTCGGGGTGATGATCGTGCCGCTGGGGCTCTGTGTGCTCGGCCTGTGGCGTTTCGTCCCCGCCGGTCGATCCGACGCCGTCGTTGCCGCGGCCGACCCCCCGAGAACGATCGCCCGCCGGGTCGTTTCGGAACTCACTGACAGGACGGTCTCGCATGCCTGGCTCGCGATGACGCTCATGCTCTTTACCTACCAGGGGCTCGAAGCCTTCCTGCCGACCTATCTCGTTGCCGTCAAGGGGGTCGATCCGGGGACGGCCGCGACGCTCTTCGGACTGTACTTCGCGAGCGGCGCAATCATCCAACCCTTCGCCGGGAGCGCGGCCGATCGCTTCGGCGCTCCGCGCGTACTCGCCGCGCTCGCCGTTCTCGGCGTTGCCACGCTGATCGCGCTCCCGGCCGTCGAGGGGATCGGCATGCTCACCGTCGTGATCGCGGCCTTGGGGACGCGCCTCGGCAACGGCCCGGTCGGCAACGGCTACGTCGCGGCAGTGCTCTCCGAGGAGGTCAAAGGGAGCGGCTATGGACTGTTCCGGACGATCTATATGGCTGTGGGCGCGCTCGGTTCGACGTTCGTCGGAGTGCTCGCGGGACTCGAACGCTTCGACGAGGCTTTTCTCGCGCTCGCGGCGATCACCGCCGTCGCCGCAGTGCTGTACTACCTGCTTCCCGAACTCGATCGGGCTGAACCCGAAGCGACCGACGCACGAGCGAGCGACGAACCCGCCGAGACGGGAATCGCGGCGAACGACAGAGACGAAACGGCCGGGACCGACGCGCCGTCGTCCCGCACCGTCGAACCTGGCAGCGACACCGGCGAGGAGCCCGAACCCGACGACGTCACCGACTGATCGGGTTTCAGGGAGTCGACATCGGACTCGGAAAGTTCGCGCTATTACTACCCCACTCGGGAGGCAGTGGCGTCACCCTCGTCTCGATCGAAGCGGAGGTACGTTTAACCGGACGCGTCCCGGTTGCGCTGGCATGGACGGCGACGACCGGCCGGTGGTCGGCTTCGCGATGCTCGCACACGCCATGTTCCACACCTACGAGCTCTCGATCCCGGTATTCGTCACCGTCTGGCTCGACTCCTTCGGGGTGTCCGCAGCGGTCCTGGGAACTGCAGTCGGCGTCGGCTACGGCTTCGTCGGTCTCGGGGCACTTCCCAGTGGCATCCTCGCCGACCAGTACGGCTCGAAGCCGTTAGTACTACTCTCGGTCGCTGGGATGGGGATCGGCTTTCTCCTGTTGAGTGTCGCGCCCACGGTGTGGATTCTCGCCCTCGCACTCGCTTTCTGGGGGCTCGCCGCGAGCCTCTATCACCCGGCTGGCCTTTCGCTTCTGAGCCGCGGGACTCACGAGCGGGGTAATGCTTTCGCACTCCACGGCGCGGCAGGCAACGTCGGCACCGTGCTAGGCCCGCTCGCGGCAGCCCTGACGCTCACCTTTCTGGGGTGGCGCTTCGCAACAGCGCTCTTTACGATCCCCGCTCTGATCGCCGTGGTCGTCTCGTTGCGCGTCGACATCGAGACCGCCGTCGGCGGTAGCGGTAGCGAGGCCATCGTGACCGAATCCGAGGCGGAGACCGATACGAACACCGGAAACGACGACGTCGCGGCGACTGACGGGGGTATCTCGACGATTGGGGACTTCCTCACGAGTTCCCGGGCGCTGTTCACCGGCGGGTTCGTCGTGATCTTCGCGATCATCATGAGTTATGGACTGTACTACCGCGGTGTCTTCACCTTCCTGCCGAACGTCCTGGGAGGGCTGTCCTATTTCGACCCGGTTTCGGTCCTCGGACGAACGTTCCAACCGAGCCAGTACGTCTACTCGGGGCTTCTCTTGGTCGGGGTGTTCGGCCAGTACGCCGGCGGGCGTCTGAGCGAGAGAGCACGGATCGAGCGCGCCCTGGTCGGCACCTTCCTCGCGCTCGTGCTCGCCTCGATCGCGTTCGTCCCGGCGAGCAACGTGGGTGTCCTCCCGCTGCTGGCGGTGTGTGTGGCGCTCGGCTTTCTCATCTACGTGGCTGTCCCGATCTACCAGGCTGGGGTCGCTGAATACGCGACCGAGGAAGTTCACGGACTCTCTTATGGCTTTACGTACCTCGGGATGTTCGGCGTCGGCGCGCTCGGCGCGTCGATCGCGGGAGTGGTATTGACCTACGCCGACGCGACGGCGCTGTTCGCGACGCTCGCGGGCTTCGCGCTAGTCTGTGCGCTGCTCGGCACTTACCTGCTGCGCTCGACCCGCCGGGCGGCAGGTGCGGCGAGCGACGTCGACGCTCGACCCTAACGCTCTATACAGCTTCCGTTCGAGCCGAAACGTATGCCCGAGACGACCCACGCGCACACGGCGACGGACGAGAGCCTCGAGGACGTTTCGCTCCTCGCCTTCGATCTCTACGACACGCTGCTCGACCGACGGTCGGTGCTCGTCCCATCGATTGAGGCCACCTTCGAGCGAAAGGGCTACGAGGGCGACCCAGAGGTCTTTCTCCGCCGATATCTCGCGATGCACTTCCGGGACTCACTGATCGACTCCCTCCTCGGCGGCGACCACACTCCCTTCGAGGAGATCACTCGTCGGGCGCTTTCCTACCGGTTCGAGGAAGCCGGCATCGAGGTCGGACGGGAGGACGTCGAGCGGGTCGTTGAGGGCTGGTATCGACTGGGTCCCTTCCCCGAGGTCGATGACGCACTCGATCGCCTCGGCGAGACGTACGGACTCGTGGGTCTCTCGAACGGCGACCGGGAGATGCTCGAAGCAATCCGCCCTTCCTTCGACGCGGATCTCGACGGCACCCTCTCGGTCGCCGAGGCCGGGGCGTACAAGCCTCATCCGGCCCCCTACGAACTGCTCGGTGAGCGCTACGACGTCGACCCCGGGGAAGTGCTGTTCGTCTCCGCGCATACCTTCGATCTGCTCGGCGCGAAAGCTGCTGGGATGCGCGGGGCCTACCTGAATCGCCACACCAAGCCCTACGGGAAGTGGTCCCGGCGGCCCGACCTGGAAGTCGGGAGCGCCCCGGCACTCGCCGAGACGTTGCTCGATGACTGATCGAGGCCGATCCTCTCACTCCCCCTCATCGAGCGCCGCGAACGCCGCTGCGTTGTACGCGAGATCGATCTCGCGATTCGAAACGTAGGGGACGGTTCGCTCGTGATGCGAGCCGTGTGAGCGCAGATCGACGTTCCCGTAGGTATCGGCTGCTCGGTCGTTCCCGGTCCCACAGTCTTCGAGGGAGCCGAAGACCGTCTCTCGGTCCCCGAGCACGAGGAGGTCGCCGATCCGATCGGGAAGGAGGGCAAAGCGCTCGGCTGCGGCCGCGGCACTGAGAGCCAGATCGACGCCGGGAATGCCTTCGAGCCGATCCGCGACGGCCGCCACGTCGCCCGTGTCCGCGCCGGTGCCCTCGGCGTCCCCGATCGTCGCCGAGGCGTCGGTCAGCGTACCGAGATAGACGTACGCAGCCCCGCCCAAGTTCTGATGGTGGTAGGTATGCCGGTCGCGGATGAGCGCGATTACTTCTCCCGAAAGTCCTTCGGCCGCGAGCACGCGGTCGAGATCGACACACCGTGTTTTGCGATTCATCCCGTGATCAGCCGTCGCACAGAGCGTAATGTCCCGTGCGGCGAGCGAGCCCAGCCCCTCGTCGAGTGCGCCGACCCACGCGTTCGCTTCCAGGCTCCCCGGCTCGTGCTTGTGGGGGATCACGTCGGTCGTCGAGACGTACAGGACGTCCGGGTCGCAGGAATCGAGCAGGTGGAGTGCGGCGTCGAGCACCCACCTGCTGGCCTGCCCCGAGTAGATTCCTGGGGGTTCGCCGACGGCATCGACGAGCCAGTCGAGAGGGCTCTGGGCGCTAGCGGTAATCGCACAGCCTCGCCCGACGAACCGTTCGAGTTTCTCCTTCGCAACGACCGCTGCGACCGCCTCACCCCGATCGGCGTAGCGCTCGAAGCGCGTCTCACAGCGCAGGAACGAGGGCTCTTCCATGTAGACCTGCTCGCCCGCCTCGCGATCGAAGTAGGTGTTGCCGGTGATGCCGTGTTCTCCTGGGTGGGTCCCGGCGACGATGCCGACGTTATTGACGTTCGTCAGGCTCGGCACCGCGCCGCGGCACTCCCCAGTAGTGCCTGTCGCGGCGATCCGATCCCACTCGGGCGTCTCGGCCGCCGCGAGGTAGGCCGGATCCAGCCCATCGAGACAGCAGACGACTCGAGTGGATGCGGTCCTGTTCATGGGAAGCGTGCTCGCCCACGGATCGAAAACCTACCGCCGCTCGCCGTACCTACCGACCGGCATCCGGCGACCACCGAACGTCGATCTCGATCCGGCGGCCGCGCTCGGGTTCCGATCGCTCGTCGTCGTCCGCGTTGCCCGGCCTGCGCTATACGTTTTCGCCGGCGATGACGCTCCGGGGTGTATGGGAGGCGAAGTGGTACTTCCCGACCCCGAGACAAGCGAGTGCGAGCACGCTGAAGGGAAGCGCGACGAACGTCAGCGTCCCCAACGCCGCACCGAGCATGACCCACGTCCACCGGACGCGCTGACGGGCGAAGTACACCCCCAGTGACTGGGCGACCGTCGCGACGGCGAACTGAAAGGCCGCGAGATAGAGCTGGTAGGGCTGATAGCCGTAAAATCGGCCCGCAGCGATCGAGTAGAGTACGAATCCCCCACCAGCGAGGGTAAGCAGCGTCGCGGTAGCGAGCGAGCCCGCCCCGAACGCGACAACGCCTCCCGGAACGCGGGCAAGCATCGGACGACCCGTCGCCGCCCGGTCGTCGGCCTCGCGCTCCGGTTCACCGGGAGCCTCGCCCGAGTCGCCGGTCTCGATCCCCTCGATCGCGTTCGCCTGCTCGTCGGCGGCGACCCGTTCGACCCGGTCGCGCTCTCGATCGGCCATCCACTTTCCTTTCGACGGACCGAAGACAAAAACCTGTGCCGGCCGCCTCGCGCCGTAGCCCGAACCGAGGCCCCGGGTTCGAACGCCTCGATGCCCGGTAGACGCCCGGCCGATTTCCCCCGAGCGTTCCTTTCGGTTTCTTCTGACCCTCATCGATCCGCGTCGACCCCTGTTGGCAGACAACGCTTCGCAAGGATTTATAGGCGAGAGCCCCCCTCTCCGGTATATGGCATCGACTACCGAATCACGACCAGCGCAGGTCGCCAGGTCGCACCCACTGGCGCTTTCGATCTTCGCGTACGCGATCGCCTGCGTTCCGGTGTACTTCTGGCTCGAAGGCCCGGTCGGGCGAGCGGGAAGCATCGAGGGTTCGGTCGCCGCGATCGGGCTCGCGATCGGCGCGATCATGTTCGTCCCGGTTATCAAGGCGGGTATCGAGAACCGGACCAGCCGGTTGGGACCGCACCGCGAGGGCGGCTACGAGGAAGATCGGGATGCGGAGAGTCCCTTCGAGCACGCCACCGAGTCCCCGGCACCGGAGGAGACCGATGGTTGAGGTCGTCCTCGACGATGTGCGAAAAACTTTCAACGACGGCCAGGTCGTCGCCGTCGACGACATCGGTCTGGATATCGAGGAGGGCGAGTTGATCGTGCTCGTCGGGCCGTCGGGCTGTGGGAAGAGCACGACCCTGCGGTGTATCGCGGGCTTGGAGACCCCGGACGGGGGGACGATCACCTTCGGCGGCCACGACGTGACCGACCTCCCGCCCAAGGACCGCGAGATCTCGATGGTCTTCCAGAACTACGCGCTGTATCCCTCCATGACGGTCTATGAGAACATGGCCTTCGGGCTGAAGATGCGCGACGCCGACAGCCAACGCATCGACGAGCAGGTCCGCTGGGCGGCGAGCATCATGGAGATCGGCGATCTGCTCGATCGCTACCCGAACCAACTATCGGGAGGGCAACAACAGCGCGTCGCGCTCGGGCGCTCGATCGTCCGTGACCCGGCAGCCTTCCTGCTCGACGAACCCCTCTCGAATCTCGACGCCAAACTCCGGTCGGTGATGCGCACCGAGATCCAGGAACTCCAGCAGCAACTGGACGTCGCGACGGTCTTCGTCACCCACGACCAGGAAGAAGCGATGAGCATGGGCGATCGGATCGCGGTCATGAACGCCGGCCGCATCGAGCAGGTCGCCTCACCGGAGAAGATCTATCACGATCCGACGAGCCTGTTCGTCGCCGACTTCATCGGCAGCCCGGCGATCAACTTCCTCGAGATGACCGTCGAGGGAGGGCAGTTGAGGGGTGAGGGCCTCGAAATCGACCTTCCCACCGGCGTCAGCGAGGAACTATCGGAGGGACTGCCCGGCGAGGAGGTCGTGTTGGGGATCCGCCCGGAGGACCTCTCGCTTACCGACCCCGGTGAGGGGCTGACCGATCTCGACGTACAGGTCGTCGAGCCGATGGGCGACACGAAGATCGTCTACGTCGACTTCGGCGACCGGCGGTTGAATATCGTCGTACCCTTCGACACGACGGTCGAGGAGGACGAGACCGTCGGGATCGACGTCGCGTGGCCGAACGTACACTTCTTCAGCCCCGAAGGGCCGAAGGTCTGCACCTGGGGCCAGACCACCCCCCCGAGCGAACCGGCCGGCAATCGCGGGACGGTCGCGGACGGCTCCGGTCAGGCGAATTCAGCGGCCGAGACCGACGGTGGCACTGCGGGCGAGGATGCCCGAGGCGAGGCGAGCGACGACGGCGAACTGACCGGAACGGGAGATGAGCGCTGATGGCGACGATCGATCGATTCGAGCGAGGCGATCGTTCGCTAAGCGATCGACTCCTCGGAGAATACGGCTCGCTCCAGGGGATCCTCTTTTTACTTCCCTCACTCCTGTTGCTCGGGTTCATCGTCCTCTACCCGATGATCTTCAACGGGGTGTTGTTGAGTTTTAGACAATTCACGCTCGACCCGGCACTCGCGAATCCCTGGGTCGGCCTGGAGAACTACCAGTACTGGCTGTTCGGCGGGGGCCAGGCCCTCTTTCTCTTCTCGATCAAGATGACGCTGTTGTACGAACTGGTGGTCGTCCCCTTCGATCTCATGGTGGCGCTCGCGGCGGCGCTCGTCCTGAACGAGACGCTCCCCGCGAGGCCGCTCTGGCGCGGGTTGATGCTCGCGGGGTATGCCGCGCCGCCGGTCGCCGCGGGGCTCACCTTCGCGGTCATGGAACAGGCCGCGTCGTACGGCGTCGTCTACAACTTCCTCAGTATGTTCTTCTCGGTTCCGGCCTCGGGTGGAATCACCTCCAATAGCCCCTGGGCCTTTTGGGGCGTCGTCTTCGCAAAGGTCTGGCGTGACTTCGGATTCATGTACGTCGTCTTCCTCGCGGGCGTCCAGTCGATTCCCAGTGAACTCTACGAGATCGCAAAGGTGGACGGCGCCGGGCCGGTTCGCCGGTTCAGACATATCACGCTACCACATCTTCGAACGATCATCGTCACCGTCGTGATGATCCGGACGATCTTCACGATCGGCAAGGTCGAGATCCCGTGGGCGGTCACCAAGGGTGGGCCGGTGAACTACACCACCTTCTTAGGCGTCGCGATCTTCAAGCAAGGCTTTCTCAACTGGAGTTTGGGCCGTGCGGCCGCGCTTGGGATGATGTTCTCGCTCGCGATCATCCCGCTGATCGTCCTGTGGGTGCGCTCCGAAACGGAGGACTACGGCTGATGAGCCACGAGACCGATTCAGACGATCTGGCGGCGAACACCGCGGCGGGCACCGGTACGGGAACCGGCGCGGGCAGTGCCGAGGCGAATCGGGTCGGGCTAGGCACTGGGTCCGGTCGCTCCTGGCGCTTCGAGACCGCTCGACAGGGACTCAGCTGGGAGACCCACTACAAGCCAGTGTTGAAGTACGTCGCGCTCGCTATTCTGATGATTTGGATGCTCTTTCCGGTCTACTACGCGTTCGTGAACTCGCTGAAGACCCCCGAAATGATCTTCACGACCTCGCTCGGGATACCCTTCCTCACCTTCGACCCGGTCGCCTTCTCGGGCCGGAACGCCTGGCGGACGATGTGGAGTGCCTTTCCCTTCGGCCGATACCTGCTCGCGACCTTCGTCGTGAGCGTCGGGACAGCAGGACTCGCGACGGTCTGTGCGGTGTTTGCCGCCTATTCGTTCGCCAGGCTCGACTTTCCCTTCAAGAACTCGCTGTTCGTGGTCGCGGTCGCGGGCTTTGCCTTTCCGGTCGTGTTGCTCGCGATCCCGATTTTCGTCTTGCTCCAACGCATCGGTCTGCTCAACACCTACATGGGGATGATCCTCGCCTTTACAGCCTTCACGCTCCCCTACAATATCTGGTTGCTCCGGGGCTTCTTCGAGGACCTGCCCGAGAACCTAGAGGAGTCGGCCAGAGTCGATGGCTGTACGCAGATCGGGGCCTTTTTCCGGGTGATCCTTCCGCTCTCTCGTCCGGCGATCGTGAGCGTCTTCATCTTCGCCTTTCTGCTCGCGTGGCACAACTACCTGATGGCCTTCATCATGGGTTCGGACGCGCTACACACCACCTTACCTGTGGCATTGCTCGAACTCCGGGGGACCTTCTTCGTCAGGAACTTCCATTACATCATGGCCGGGACCTTCCTCACAATGGCGATCCCGATGCTGATGTACATGTACCTCCAGAAGTACCTCGTCGAAGGTCTCGGTTCGAGTGCCGGCGTGAAGGGCTGAGACCCCTCGATTCTTCTTCGTAGTGTTTCGGGTTTCGATCGCCGATCGATCTCACTGCACCTCATTGTGCGTTCCGGCTGATCGAAAGGAGTTCGCCGGTCCTTACCGATTGCCGACGTCGACGGTCCACTCCTGGGTCTGGTCGAAGGACTCGCGCCGGTACTCTTCGATCCAGTCCCCAAGCGTGCTCAGGAAGTAGCCCAGAAGCAACAGCGCGATCGCGACGATGAACAGCCCGCTATTGAACGGCTCTTGGTTCGTGATCACGAGCGGCGTGATGTAAAACGACCCCGTCGGGAGCCAGTCGATGAGCAGCCCTCCGAGGAAAGACAGCCCCGCGAGGAGGTACAGGGCGTTCGCGAACAGTCCCAGGTAATCGGGCAGCGTCCGTCCCTGGTTGACGCCGACATTGTGTTGTGCCATGCCCCGAGGTATCGCACCACGCCGTATAAATCCACCTCCCGTCGGTAGTCTTTATTCTGCGATCGAACGAGTGATTCTATGGCGAAGGTTTATTATTCAGTCTTCGATAGATATTCCCGAGGTTACTAGATAATGACTAATAGGCGTGGTTCGGACACGAGACGAGGTAGCGTGGCGAGCCGACGAGGGTTCCTGAAAGCGGGTGCCGGGGTATCGGTGGCGGCGGCCCTCTCGGGGTGTATCGGCGGCGATCTCGCCGGTGGCGGCAGCGGCGGTGGCTCTGCGAGCAGCGGGAGCGGCGGCGTCACTCTCGATATGTGGTTGTCGTACTACACGGAGGGCGAGACCAAACGCACGTACACCGACGAGATCGTCAAGCAGTGGGAAAACGAGACCGGCAACACTATCAATATCACCGGTGTCCCTTACACCGACGTCTCGACGAAGTTCCAGGCTGCGCGGGCGAGCGGGGAGGTTCCGCACTTAGTCGAAGTGATGACCCGGCCGGGCATCCTGGCCGGTGGGGCCGGATTGATCATCAACGACATCTTCCAGAGTTCGGACCTGGCCGATACGGTCTCCGAGAAGGTCATACGCGGCCACGAGGTCTGGGGCGCTCAATCGACCGGCGAGAAGGGCAACCTCGTGAGCATCCCGATCGGCTTCCGGCCGTACTTCACGGCCTGGCGGACCGACTGGCTGAAACAGGCGAACATCGATCCGGCAGAGGTCAATCATGAGGCCGGGTCGCTCCACTGGCGCGATGACATCCCGGCGATCTACGATAAGCTCAAACGAACCGAACTCGGGCAGAAGGAGGGACACTTCCCCGACTCGACAGGCATGAAACAATCCGACGAGGAGTACATGTCGAACTACATTCCACAGCACGGCGGGTCGCTGTCGGGCGTCGTGAACGAGGAGGGCACGGAAGCGACGATCGACTCACAAGCCGGCAGGGACGCGGTCCGACTACAAAAAGAGTACATCGAGGAGGGCTACTTCCACCAGAACTCGATCAACTTCGGCGACGAAGAGTCCACTACCTCACACTGGTCAGGACAGATCGCGGTCAATCACATTCAGGACTCGACGGATCTGTGGGGTGATTACCTCGAAGAGCAGCCCGATGCGATGGAAAACGGCGAGTACACTTGGGGGTTACCGATGAACGCCGGGACGAACGCCGCGCTCGCGTGGCTACCCGGACTCGGGTTCATTGCGGACGCTTTTTCGGGTGGCAGCGACCAGCAGGCCCTAGAGACTGCGATGGGCTTCGTCGAGTGGTGGGTCGCCGACGGCCAGCGCGCGGTCGACAACGCAAAGAACCTCGGGTTCGTCCCGGTCGATCCCAGCCTCATCAGGCAGGAGGACTTCTTCGGGAAGACCTCGATGCACGAGGAGTTCTGGCGTGGTGCTGCCATGAAGACCCTGGAGAACTTCGAGTCGGCAGTGATCCCGGCCGTCGCGGGCGCGGACGCGGTCACCTACGAGATACCTCGCTCGATGCACCAAAGCGTTATGAGCCAGGGCGTTCCCGTCGAAGAAGCGACCGCGAACGCCGCGGAGCAGATCAACGAGATCCTCCAGCGCAACCAGGGCGGCGGGGGCGGCAATAACTCCTCGGGCTGATCGACGATCGACTGTCGATCAACCGGTCGACGGAGCCGACGAGTGGCCGTCGGTCGATGGTTTCCCCTGATCAGCGCTTCGGTACTCGATCGGTTGTTCTGTCTTCTACGCCCCGCGTTCGCGAACCGGTCGGTAGTATTCACTCCTCGTCGTAGCGTTCGTCGAGAACCTCCTCGTAGCTGCGAACCTGTTCGACCGGATACCGACCCTCGGGTGGCGCGCCGATCGCGAGGAGTTTGCACTCCGTCTCGAAGGGGTTGTGCAACAGGTGATCGACCCCCGGGTCGGTCACGAGCACGTCGTCCGCGTCCATTCTGAACGAATCCTCGCCGACTTCGGCGCGACAGCACCCGTCGGTGAGGTAGTAGGCTTCCCGTTGGTTCGGGTGGTTGTGATAGGCGTTCTGTGCGAGTCGCTCACCGGGTGCGAGTACCGCGACGTTCAGGTTGTACTCGGCGATGCCGAGCGCCGAGGAAAGCTCCCACCGCCGGCCCGGTTTCTCGGGGTTGATCTCGAAGTCGGCGAGCGATCGGTGTCGGTAGCCCTCGTCCATGCGCACAGGTCGACACATGGTCGGATAAACGCTTTCGCGATAGTCTCAGTATCGCGTCACCGTGAGAGTTACTCGGCCCTGAGCGCCCCGGTGAGATCGGCGAGTGCCCTCTCCTGTTCCAGGCGTTCGATCGCGCTCGCGAGCCGATCGGTGACCTCCTCGTCGAGCACCACTCCGGCACACGTACGGAACTTCGCGTCGAGGCGCTGTTCGGCGACCGGATTTCTCGATCCGCCCGGGGCGTGGGGCTCCTCCTCAACGTAGGTCTCCCCCTCGACCGTCTCGACCGTGACGCGCGCGCCATACCCCGCGTAGCCACCGTCGAAGAGGTCCGGCTCGAACGCGCGCTCGACGTTTGCCATCGTCTCAGTCACTTCCTCACGATCGAGATATTCGTCGGCGAACTCCCGGATCCCAGGATCGCCCTCGTGGAGGACGGCCGCGAGACAGAACTCGATCGAGAACTTCGCCTGGAGCGCGTCCTCGGGTGCGGCGTGGATCAGCATCTCGTTCGCCGCCTCGTCGAGCGCCACGGTAACCCTCGTGACGTCCTCGGTGGCGAGGTCCTCCTGTTCCGCGAGCGCTCGGGTGGCGTCCATCGCGGCGTGGGTGATGACGCCGGAAGGATAGGGTTTGTATCCGATATCCGAGACGGCCCACTCTCCCTCCGTTCCCGGAGTGCCTTCCTCTCGAGCGAGCGCGTTGAGTCCGTCGGTGATCGCCGTCGGGTCGTAGGCGTCCCCGAGGGTCATGACCGCGCCGTAGCCGAGGTCGCCTCCCAGGACCGATCGGTTCGCAGTCCAGCCCTCGCGGGCGAGCAGCGCGGCCCGAACACCTACCTGAGCAGCGTGGCCAGCGTGTAGCGGCTTGGTCATCGAGCCGAAGTTCTTCTTGAGCGACGACGACCCGGACGCACAGATTCCGAGCGCGTGGCGCGTTTCCTCGGCCGAGAGGCCGAGCACCGAGGCGGCCGCCGCCGCGGCTCCAAAGGCGCCGATCGTGCCCGTCGCGTGCCAGCCGTTCTCGTAGTGACTCGGGTAGGTGGCGTGCCCGACGCGGAAGGCCGCTTCGACGCCAACGGCGTAGCCCGCGAGCACGTCGCGTCCCTCTCCATCCACCAGTTCCGCGCCCGCGAGCGCGGCCGGAAACACCGGTGAGGTGGGGTGGACCACAATGGACTCGAAGGTATCGTCGAAGTCGATCGCATGTCCATATGTGCCGTTCGCAAGCGCCGCGCCGGGAGCGGACGCCGTCCCGCCCCCGAGGAGTGTTGCGTCGTTCCCCGGGGATGCCGCTGAGACGTAGCTCGTGATGTGCTCGCCGACCGGGTGTTGTGAGCCGTATAGCGCGACTCCACAGTAGTCACGGATCGCCCGCTTCACATCGGCCACTGTGTGTTCCGGGACGTCCTCGAACTCAGTGCCGGTCACGAACGCCGCGAGGGCAGCCGTCTCGTCCGCTTCCATCGCCCCGTTGATGTCGTCCATATCCCGGCTTCGGAGACCGTCCTCTTAACGGACGGTATCGAATCGGACGAGTTGTGGCCATCAACCCGCTCGGCCATGTGCTCGCTCGTTCGCTCGCCGATATAGCCGGGGAGAGTGTCGGTGCGCTCCGCTCACTCGGTCGATAGTCGGTTGCCGAGGTCGGAAACTACCTCTTCGGTTCCGCGTTCGCCCCCGAGATCGGGCGTTCTCGGCGCGTCGGAATCGGCGAGCTGGGCGCTCACTGCCCCCCGGATCACACCTGCCGCGTCGTCCTCACCCAGGTGGTCGAACAACATCGCGCCCGAGAGCACGGTCGCGAGCGGGTTCGCAACACCCTCGCCGACGATATCCGGTGCCGAGCCGTGGACCGGCTCGAACATCGACGGATGCTCACCCGTCGGATCGACGTTCGCCGACGGCGCGAGGCCCATGCTACCGGTGACGATCGCGCCGATGTCCGTGAGGATGTCCCCGAAGAGATTGGAGGCGACTACCACGTCGAACTCGTCGGGTCGGCGAATCAGGTCCATCGACGCCGCGTCGACGAGCAGGCGTTCGACCTCGACGTCGGGATACTCCTTGCTTACTTCTTCGACGATCTCGTCCCACAACACCATGCCGTAGGCCTGGGCGTTCGATTTCGTGACGTTCGTGAGGTGTCTGTCCCTCTCTTGGGCAGCTTCGAACGCCGCGCGGACGATCCGCTCGACACCCGTTCTGGTGAACAGCGAGGTCTGAATCGCGACCTCGTGGCCGGTGCCCCGGTGTTCGCGCCCGCCGAGGTCGGCGTACTCGCCCTCGGTGTTCTCGCGGTAGGTAACGAAGTCGATGTCACCGCCGTCGTAGCCCCGAAGGGGGCTCTCGACGCCCTCGTAGAGCACCGCGGGACGCACGCAGATCCCCTGCTGGAAGGCCTTCCTGATCGGGAGCATCAACCCCCGGAGCGTGACGTGATCGGGCACATCGGGGTGGCCGACCGCACCCAGGAGGATCGCGTCGAAGTCTTCGAGTTGCTCGGTACCGTCGTCGGGCATCATGGCACCTTCGTCGAGGTAGCGTTCGCTCGACCAGTCGAATTTCGTGGTACGTAACTCGCTGTCGTGCGCGCCGGCAACGCTCGATAGGAGCGGGAGCGTCGCGTCGATCACTTCCCGCCCGATACCGTCGCCGGGGATCACCGCGATGTCGTAGGCCATACTACCCTGTTATGGACGGTGAGTAAATGCCTTCGCCTGGTATCGATTTCTCCTTCCTTCCCGCTTCGGTCACGGGGTTCGGCTTCGTACCCGCCCCGGAACGGCTGCCGAGGAGGCGAACGGCTATCCTCGTTCGTAGCGCAGTGGGCCCGTGGAGAAAGTAACTCTCGCCGACGCGTTCGAATCGATCGAGGAGTACTGGGACCCCCACATCGCGGGGGAACTCAACGGACAGGCCGTGAAACTCGCCAGGGTCGACGGCGAGTTCGTCTGGCACCGCCACGACGACGCCGACGAACTGTTCTTAGTCTCACGGGGAGAACTCCGGATCGAGTTCCGCGAGCGCGAGGACGTAACGCTCGACGAGGGTGAGTTGCTCGTCGTCCCTCGCGGGATCGAACACCGACCGATCGCCGAGGAAGAAACTCGCATCTTGCTGTTCGAGCCGGCGGAAACGTACAACACGGGTAACGTCGAGAACGAACGGACACGGACCGACCCCGAACGGATCGAGTAGCGTCGAGAACCGTCCTCGGCCGCCCGCGAGCAAAGGGGACGATACGATCGGTAAGGTTCTAATAATACTGCACTCGCATGAGTGAAACGAACAAGTTTATAACGTATTAATTCTTCGTATTTTAATGTGCGTAGAGAGCGCACAAACTATGACAGACGACACAGTAAGCGAGCGTTCGACGGAGCGAACCAGAGAGTTGATTGACCGCGTCGGCGGACAGTTACCTTCCCGGCGGGCATTCCTCGGGAACACGGCCAAGGTCGGCGGCGGCGCGTTTGCCCTCTCGGCGATCGGAGCCGGTTCGGCGGCGGCCCACGAGAGCGGTCACGACGACGATGACGATGACGACGATGGTCACGATCACGGCCACGGCGGCGACAAGAGCGGTGACGGCAAGGACGACGGAGACGTCTCGACGCTCGACGTACTGAACTTCGCGCTGGCGCTCGAACACCTCGAAGCGGCGTACTACAACGAGTTCCTCGACGAGTACTCCGAGAAGGAAGTCGAGAGTTCGGACGTCGCGAAGGTGTTCACGGAGGACAGCGGCCGGGAGAAGGTCTACGAGCGAATCAAGGAAGTTCGGAACCACGAGGAGGCCCACGTCGACGCGCTGACCGAGACGATCGAGGACCTCGGCGGCGACCCGGTCGAACCCGCCGAGTACGAGTTCCTCTACGACTCGATCGAGGCGTTCGCCGAGCTGTCGGCAACCATCGAAGCGGTCGGCGTCTCGGCGTATGCGGGTGCGGGCCCGCTGATCGACGAGGACGACGATCCGGTGCTCAAGGCCGCACTATCGATCCACAGCGTCGAAGCCCGCCATACGGCGTACTTCCGCACGCTCAACGAGAACACCGCCTTCCCCAACGCCTTCGATCCCGCCCGAACCATGGAGGAAGTCCTCGAAATCGCGTCGGACTTCATCGTGAGCTGAACCGGTCGATCGGTGGGGGTTCTCGACATCGCTTTTTTCGGACGCGTCGAGCCGTGAGCATCGTAGCTACCCTCAGCCGTCCGTCTCCGCGACGGCCTCGTGTCGTACCCAGTGCTCGGTAGTCGCGGCGTCCGACCGGCTGGCTGATTCGCTCGACGGAACCGGTGTACGACGTTCGGGTTCGCCGAGCCGGCAGGTACGGTTATTCGAGGGGCGCAACGAGTTCGACGACGTGGCCGTCGGGGTCTTTCAGGAAGGCAGTACGGGCACCCGCCGCCGGGTTGTCGGCTGGCTCTTGGACGACGCCGTGGTGATCGATCCGCTCGAAGGCCTCGTCCACGTCCTCGACACCGACAGCGAGATGGTCCCACGCGGTGCCCTGCTCGAAGTCAGTTTCGCCCTCGGTTTCCGATAGCTGGAGTTCGACTCCGTTCTCGGCGGCGACGTAGCGATTCGTGGTCGAACCGTCCTCGGTTTCGAACGACCACGATTCGGCAAACCCCAACTGTTCAGTGTAGAACTCGACCGACCGGTCGGCGTCGGCCACGTTGAGACAGGTATGGATCAGGTCCATACGACGCTCGTGAACCTCAGCGTTCATAAACTATCGCGTGGGTCGCGTGCCTGTGACGCGCTACCATAGCGTTTAACCCCCGCTGTGTCGGAGCGAACGCATGGCCGTCGAAGACCGTTACTACGACCCGGTGGACTTGGAGACGTCGGCCGACTCGCTGGACCACGATCACCCCGACGTCGATAAGTACGCCGCGCTCGCAGCGGACCTGCGCGAGGACGTCGCGGGCGAAGTGCGCTTCGACGAGTACGCACAGGTGCTCTATGCCACCGACGGTAGCGTCTACCAGGCCCGTCCGGCCGGCGTGGTCTGTCCCCGGGACACCGCCGACGTCCGCGCGGCTGTCGAAACCGCCGCTCGCCACGACGTCCCAGTAATGCCCCGCGGGACGGGGTCGTCGCTCGCCGGTCAGGGTGTCGGTCCCGGCTGTGTCGTGCTCGACATGACCCGGCACATGGACTCGATCCTCGCCGTCGATACCGACGCCGAGCAGGCGACCGTCCAGCCCGGCGTCGTCCAGGATCACCTCGACATCGAACTGGCGGACAAACACCTCAAGTTCGCGCCCGATCCCGCTTCCTCGAACCGCTCGACCATCGGCCCGAGTACGAGGAAATCGTCGGGAAAGACGACCTGGAAGCCCATCTGTACCGCGAGACCCGGCGGCTCGTCGAAGAGAATCGAGAAGAGATCGACGAGAAGTACCCCAGTCTCAAGCGCTCGGTCTCGGGGTATAACCTGCACAAGGTGATCTACGAGAGCGACGCGGGTGAGAAAGTCGTGAATCTCTCGAAGCTCTTCGTCGGCGCGGAAGGCACCTTAGGTACGATCGTCGAAGCGACCGTGGGGCTCGTCTCGGTGCCCGAGGAGACGGCGCTGGCTCTTTACTTCTTCGACGACCTGATCGACGCGCTCGCCGCCGTGCCGAAAGCCCTCGAACACGACGTGGGCGCGGTCGAACTCATGGACGACGAGGTGTTCCGGCTCGCCGCCGAGTCCGACGGGTTCAGCCAGTACGTCGAAGCCATCCCCGAACGCGCGGCGGCGGCGCTCATGATCGAGTTCGACTCGGAGTTGGTCGACGACTTCGAGGACGCGATTTCGGAGACGAACGCCCGCTTCGTCGAGGACGGGGCGGCCTTCGACGTCTTGGAAGCCTACAGCGAGGGGGACCAGGCTGACATCTGGAACCTCCGCAAGGCCGCGATCCCGCTTCTCATGAGCCTCGACGGCGACCCGAAACCCTATCCCTTCATCGAGGACGCGACCGTCCCGCCGGAAGAACTCGCCGACTACGTGAGTAAGTTCGAGGAGGTCTTGGAGGATCACGACACCTCCGCGGCGTATTTCGCCCACGCCGGCTCGGGAACGTTGCATATTCGGCCGATATTGAATCTCAAGAGCGGCGCGGGAGTCGAGGCGATGCACTCGATCACCGAGGACGTCACGGACCTCGTGCTCGAACACTACGGCGCGTTTTCGGGCGAGCACGGCGACGGGATGGCCAGGACTGAATTCAACCCGAAGATGTACGGGCCGGATCTCTGGGACGCGTTCAAGCAGCTCAAGACCGCCGCCGACCCCGAGTGGCGCATGCACCCGGGTAACGTCGTCTATCGCAACGATTCCAGTGACACCGGCCCGGACTCGGGTCGCGGCGTCGGTGCCGACAACCGGGAACACTTGCGCTACGGCGCGACCTACGAGTCGATCGAACCCCAGACGACGCTCGATTTCGACGACCAGGGTGGATTCTCCCACTTGGTCGAACTCTGCAACGGCTGTGGGACCTGCCGACAGACCGACTCGGAGGTGATGTGTCCGACCTATCGTGCCTCACAGGAGGAGATCCAGACCACCAGGGGCAGAGCCAACCTGCTTCGAGCGGCGATTTCCGGCGAACTCGACGAGGAGGAGATCTACTCCGATCGCTTCCAGGAGGAAGTGCTCGACCTGTGTATCGGCTGTAAGGGCTGTAAGTCCGACTGTCCGACCGGCGTGGACATGGCAAAACTCAAAACCGAGGTCAAACACGAGTACCACCAACGAGAGGGGCTGACGATCCCCGAGCGACTGTTCTCCCGAATCGAAGACGTCTCGGAACTCGGGAGTCGCCTCGCGCCGATCTCGAACTACGCGCCGAAAGTTCCCGGCTCGCGAGCGGCCATGGAGGCGCTCTTGGGCATCGCCGCCGAGCGCGAACTGCCACGCTTCACCTCCCAGTCGTTCGTAGAGTGGTTCGAAGCACGGGGTGGCCCCCGAGTGCCGGAAGCCGAAGCGAACGGTAAGGTCGTCCTATTCCCCGACGTCTATACGAACTACAGCTACCCGCGACCCGGCCGGGCGGCAGTCCACGTCCTGGAAGCCGCCGGGATACGGGTCGAAGTCCCCGACGAGGTGGGACCGAGCGGCCGGCCCGCCTACTCGAAGGGCCGGCTCGACCTCGCGCGCGAGCAGGCCGCTCACAACGTCGAAGTCCTCGCGCCGCGCGTCGAGGAGGGCTGGTCGGTCGCCTTTATCGAACCCTCCGACGCCGTGATGTTCCAGGACGAGTACCTCGATCTGCTCGACGGCCCGGACGTCGAACGGGTCGCGGCGAGCTCCTACGGGATCATGGAACTGCTTGACGTCGGCCGCGTTGACGAGCAACTCGATTTTACCCACTCAGCCGACTCGCTGACCTATCACGGCCACTGTAATCAGAAGGCGACGAACAAGGACCACCACGCGGTCGGCGTGCTCCGGCGGGCGGGCCACGAGGTCGATCCGCTCGACTCGGGGTGTTGTGGGATGGCCGGCTCCTTCGGCTACCTCGCGGAACACTACGAGCTATCGCAAGCGATCGGTCGCATCCTCTTCCGACAGGTCGAAGCCTCGGGCGGCGACCGTGTAACCGCACCAGGGGCGTCATGTCGCTCCCAGCTCGGCGATCGATCGGGCTACGAGATGCCACCACACCCGATCGAGGCGCTCGCGGAGGTCACGAGCGGACGGACGGCGCACACATCGACGGTAGCCGGAGCCGATGCCGAAGCCGACACCGAGACCGAGACCGGGACCGAGGCCGGGTCAGGGTCGATCGCGAGCGCCGTCGCCGGGCTGTTCGCCGGTCCGTGAGATCGTCGCGATCGGGGCCACCGACGAACCCCAGTCCTGAAACGGGCGGCTGTTTTAGCGACCGAGAATGACGACGTCAGCCGCGACCACGGACTCGCGTGGGTTCTTCGAGTTCTATCGCGAGTACGCCCAGACCGGCATCCACGCCGCGACTGCGGCGGCGTTGACCGGCTTTATCGGGCTTGCGAGTTTCATCAGTCCCTGGTTTCTGGCCGTCGCGATCGCCGTCTACGCCCTCCCGCCGATCTACTTCTACCTGAACGACGTCGACCCCACGCCGGAGACCGAATCACCGTCCCCCGAAGCCGGTTCGAACCCGGACGCCTCACCGGAGGACGACTCGACCTGGGAACTCGATTCGGAGACTCCCGACGCTGGGAGTGCCGACGGAGCCGGTTCCCCGGCGGCGGGCGATTCCGCCCCCACCCCTGTTTCGGACCGAAGCGAAAGCGATGGCCGGGCTGTGGCCGCTACGAGCGGCGAGGGCGATACCGACGATACCTCGACCCGGTCCGATGCCGACGACGCCGAAGCCGACCCCGGAGCGGCGCGCGTGGATCACGCTGGCGTCGACACCGAAGCCGATGCCGAGGCCGACGTCGATGCCGACGAGGAAGTAGATTCCGACGCCGATACTGACACCGAATCCGGGGCCGGAGCCGGGACTGGGACCGACGCGACAGTCGACCTCGAACCCGACTGGGCCGAAGTCGACTCGCCGGTCGACGTCGCGCTTTACGACACCGTTGCGAGCGCGGACGCGGTGTATGCGGCCGGCGACGACGGGGTCGTGCTCGCTCGCCGGGCCGAGTGGGAGGTCCCGCTCGACGACGGGCCGGCGGCCGACTCGAACCCGCTTCGGGGGATCGATTACACCGACGGTGATGACGACGAGGAAGTGCTGTGGATCGCCGGCGACAGCGGCGCTGTCGGTCGGTACGACCCTGCCGCCGGCGGCGTTACGGATTTCTCCGCGCCGAAGGACCAGACGAGCACCTGGACGGACGTCGCAGTCGCCGGACCGGCCGGCGAAGAAAACGTCCACTTAACGAACGGTTCGGGGGCGGTGCTTCGAGGGACCTACGACGGGGCGGACGGGTCGATCGAGTGGGGCGAGATCGGAAAACCCGGAAGCGGGTCGAGCATCACCGCTATTACTTTTCGCGACCGGGAGGTCGGCTATCTCTGTGACTCCAGTGGGGGCGTCTTCGAAACGGGGAACGGCGGGGAAAGCTACGCCGCTATCGACGGCGTGGACGCCGGAACCGCGTTTTCCGATCTCGCGCCCGTCGGCGATAACGGTCTCCTCGTCGCCGGCGAGGACGGCTCGCTCTTTCGGTACGACGGGAGCGCCTGGACGCGCCGATCGCTGAGCGATACTTCCCTCCACACGATCGACACGACCGAAGGCGAATCGGCCGATCTCCGAGCCGTCGCCGGCGACGGATCGGGCACGGTCCACGAGCGAATCGGAGACGAGTGGGACGCCATCGAGACCACCGCCGAGTCGGTACGCGCCGTCGCCGTCGAGGGAATCGGGGTCGCTATCGGCGACGACGGTGCGATCTACGAACGGGAACGGACGCGACCGTCGTAGAACGATCGAACGACAGTGCGTCGAGTCAGTGCGGACCTACTCGATCGCGTCGCCCGCTTCCCGTAGGAGCCCATCGAGAATTTCGGGCGTCGTCGGGTGGTAAGCTCGATCGGGGATGTCGTCCACACTCAGTCCACACTCGATTATCACCTGCATGGTCTTTGCCATCGCGTCGGCCTGGTAGTGCAACCCCTGATAGCCCAGTACTGTGCCGTCGGTGGCGACGACGAGGCGCGCCAGTCCTTCAGGAACGTCTTTGGTCTCGAACACGCCGTCGTCGGCCGCCCGTCTCGTAACTGTCACGGAATCGAGACCTGCTTCCGCGGCGGCGTCGGCCGAATACCCGACCCGGGTGTAGGGATAGACCCCGAGTCCCGAGAATATCACGTGGTGGTGGGTGTTCTCGTACGACCGGAGTTCGTCGCCCCTGGCGTGACGAAGCACGTTTTCGGCCGCGAGGAATCCCTGTTCCTTCGCGACGTGGAGGATCGGCTCGCGGCCGTTCGCGTCGCCGATCACGAACACCTGCGGGTCCCCGTTCGCCTGCATCGTGTCTTCGACCCACCCCGGGCTGGGATCGAGACCCAGTTCCTCGATGCCTGCTGGGAGGGTCGGCCGACGACCGGTGAAGACGAACAGCTCCTCGGCCTCGAAGGTCTCCTCGCGGCCGCTCTCGTGTTCAACGCTTAAGCGAACGTCGCCGGCGGGACCCGACTCGACCGACAGCTCCGCGACGTTCGTTCGGATGTCGATCCCGAACGCCTCGCGGTAGATGTCGGCCATGGCGTCGCCGAAGACGTCGTCGGCTTCGTCGAGGGGCCGTGCGTCGTGCTCGATAACGGTCAGGTCCATTCCGCCGGCCTCCGCGAGATACGGTGCCATCTCCACGCCGACATAGCCGAACCCCATGACGATCCCCGAGTCGCCGAAGTCGGTCGCGTCGAGCACCTCGTCGCTGGTCGAATACGGAACCCCGTCGAGTCCCGGCAGGTCGGGGACGTTCGGCTGCGAGCCGGTCGCGACGAGCACGTAATCGGCGTCGAGTTCCAGATCGTCGACTGTGACCGTTCGATCCTCGCGGAGCGTCGCTCGCTCGTCGATGAACTCGACCCCTTCGCGGTCGGCGAGGTCGTGTACTGCCGCCCGGCGGTGGGAAGCGAAGTCCTCGATGTGGTCGTTCTTGCGGTCGATCACGGCGTCGAGATCGACCGTCGGCGTGCCCGAGAGGCGATCGTCGTGACGGGCCTGGAACCGATGTGCGCCCGCCGAGTAGACCTCCTTCGAGGGCATACAGCCACGCAGGATACACAGACCCCCGCCGGGGTCGCCCCCGTCGATCAGCGTCAACTCGACGTCCTCGCGGTCGGCGAGGACCTGCGCGGCGGCGACGCCGGCGCTACCGTACGCGCCGATGATGGCGACGTGCATACGGAAGTCGACGGGTGACAGCGGCTTTAGCCGTTCGACTCCCGTCCATCGATCGTTGAGACGATCGGGAACGAAGGAGTGCAAGGCGGGAATCGAAACCGAGATCACCCCTGACGAGCGAGAACCGGCGAAGCCGAATCCCGAGTCATCGGTAGTACTCGTCGACCGCGAGGCTGTTGAGCAGCCGCGAGAGCGCGCGACGCAACCGTTCGGAGGCTGCCTGGTCGGAGACCCCGAACTCGGTCGCGAGGTCGCCCATCCTCGTCCCCCGTGGAACCTCGAAGTATCCAGCTTCAAGCGCGGCGGCGAGGAGTTCGTACTGTGGGGCGGTCAGCCCGTACGGATAGGTGTTCGTCGAACCGGTCGCGTCGTGGACGCTCCGAAGGGTGAAGTCGATATCGCGATCGTGACAGTGAGTCCGGTATGCCGAAAGCGCCTCCCGATCCGGAAAGCGCATACGGACGTTCCACCCGGCGTGGGTCACCGTCGCGTCGAGCAGTACCCCGCCGAGCGAGACCCACTTCCGGTAGGTCGTCTCGCCCGCGGGGATCGTGAGCAGGTAGCGACGCTCGCCGTCGATCCCCTCGTCCGAGATCGTCACGTCCTCAACCGTCGGATCGCGTTCGAGAGCGGCCTCGAACGCGTCGAACGTCCCGCCGGTCGCCCGAACGGTAAGCAACGTCGACGCCGTATCGAGGGCGGCCTCCTGTTCGACCTGGAGGCGCATTGCCGGCACCGCCGCGAGCGACGCTTCGAGAAGGGGAGCGACGAGTCGATAGGAGACGACCAGGCTCATCGGAACCGTTCTTTTGGACGCGGAGACATAATATTAATTGGTTGTTTAGCTACGTAGTATCAGAGTCAGTGGCTTCATTTATCACGATAGACTCCTAATGTACACGCGGGATGAGTGTAATCGATAGTGACCGGCGGGTGATACGAGCGAACGCGACGGGTGGACGAGGCGTCGTTACGAGTCCCGACACCGGCGCGGGTGCCGGGAGCGAGTTCGATCGCCGACACCGAACCGGACCGGCGACGAACGCTCGGCATCGTCTCCCTGAGAGTTCATGCGCTACACCGACTAGCGGGCCGCACGACATCGGAATCGTGTACAGCGCGATCGGTGAGACCGGACCGTCGTCTCACGAGGGGTCATGACCGGATCGGTCGACGACCGACGCCACTTCCCGCGACAGCGAACGGGGTGTTACTACGAGCGCTTCGAGGACTGTTGCTGGCTGTGTGTGGTCCGTTTCGCCGTCGCCGGGGCGCGGTCGGGATCGAAAGACGAAGGCACGGGCGACCGCGACGCGACGGGCGCGAACGGGCCACCGGTTCGCGACGGCGGCGAGTGACGTCCGAGATCACGCCGATCGGTAGCTATCGACCGGGGTTCGAATCACCGGGAGAAAGAACGAACGAGGGGCATCGATCGAGGGCGACATCGCACCCCTGCGGGCACCGAGCATCGTGCATCGTCCTTTCGGCCGACCCGTAGCGTTCAGTCGCCGGCCGAGGGCCGTCGATCGGTGACGTCGGTCGAGCTGTCGGCCCAGACACCACCTGAAAAGTCGATCGCGTTCTCCCACTTCGCTGCGAGCGTCGAGACGGCCAGATCGCCGGTGACGTTGTTCATCGTCGCGATCCGACCGAGGATCGGGTCCACGCCGGCGACGAAGCCGACGACCGCGAGCGGCAGGCCGAGCTGGTTCAAGATCACCGTCAGCATGATGAGTCCGGCCCCGGGGACGCCCGCCGTGCCGATGCTGAGGAGCACGGCGATCGCGAGCACCGTGACCTGTTCCGTAAGCGCGAGCGAGGTACCCACGAGATTCGCCGCGAAGACCGCGGTAACGGCCATGCGGATCGCCGCTCCATCCATGTTCGCCGTCGAGCCGAGCGGGAGCGAAAAGCCATAGATCCGCTCGTCGATCGCGAGGCGCTCCTCGGCGTTGGCCATAGTGACCGGCAGGGTGGCGCTCGACGAGCGGATCGAAAACGCCGTCACCATCGCGTCCTTCGCACCGCTGAGAAAGGCGATCGGGGATCTCCCTACCAGTCCGGCGACGATCACGCCGAGGTAGACGACGATGATCTGGACCGTAATCGCGGCTGCGATGGTGCCGACGAGCGCCGCGAGCGGCAGTACGGCGTCGAGGCCCGCAGTGCCGATCGAGGCGGCCATGAGCGCGAACACGCCGATCACGCCGTATTCCATCACGCCCCAGACGATCTTGAACAGCGCCTGCGTACCGGCTTCGATCGTCGTCCCGAGCCCGTCGATCCGTTCTCGAATGTGCTCGTCGTCGGTCGTCTCGCGAACGAGCGCGAAGCCGACGGCGAAGACGATAACGAAGAAGATCACCGAGAGCAGGTCGCCCTCGGCCATCGCCGCGATCGGGTTCTCGGGGACGATCCCCAGGAACACGTCGACGAGACTCGGGGGTTGGGCCGAGTCGGCGGCCGCCTCCGTAAGTGTGAGTCCGGCACCGGGAGCGAACAGGTTCGCAAGCGCGAGCCCGATCGCTCCGGCGATCGTCGTCGTCACGATATAGAGGCCGACGACGATCCCGCCGACCCGTCCCAGGCGGGCGGGCGAGAGCCGTTGCATCCCCGTAAAGAGGGTGAAGATCACGATTGGCACGATCAACATCTCCAACAGCCGGAGGAACAGGTCGCCGAAGGGCTGAAGCACTGTGGCTCTCGGCCCGACGACCGCCCCCAGTATCGATCCGAGGACGAACGCGACGGCGATCCGGTAGACGATCGGTATCGATCGGTAGCGTCGCCAGGCGCTTCGAACTGCGCTGTCAGTCACGACGACGGTACAGTCCTCCCGTTCGAAGCCCTGTCGAACGCCGACGGTGTTGCACGCGTCCGTGACGCGATTTCGGTGTTCCGTCGAGCGATCACGGGATCAGCGGGACGACGAGCTCTCGAATCAGCCGGAGTTCGTCTCGCGGAGCGTGGTACGGGACCTGGGAAACGGTTGCCGGGTTCGAAAGTTCGGTTCGCCGCGTCTCGTTCACCCGTTTCGGAGATCGGAAAGCGCCCGCGCTCGGATCGCCGCGGCGGCGGCCTCGTCGGCCCGACGGACGAGTTCGGCTTCGATCGTCGCGGGCGCGACCGCGGTCCGTCGGGTGTGTGCGAGGACGATATGGGCGACCTCGGGGCCGAGACCGGCGGCCGAAACGACGTGGACGCCGTAGTGTGGATGGCCGAGCAGTCGCTCGATGGCGGTCGATTCCATGCCATTGAACTCGTGGAGCTTGCTGATATCGTGGACGAGTGCGCCCGCGACGAGGAGATCGAACGAGACGTCGACTGTACGGCGCTCGGTCAGGATCTCGGCAAGTACGAGCGCGCCCCGCGTGACGTCCCGAACGTGAGAGACCAACCGTTCATCAGGCAGGTCGAGATCCCGCTGGGCGGGCGGGAACCACGGGACGGCTTCGAGGTCCGTGACACCGTTGTCGGCCATCGAGGCGCTCCAGGCGTCGATAACCCCTTCCCGGAGGTCGGTGTCGGCGATTCGATCCAGTTCGGGAAAAGCCGTCTCGATGGTCTCGCAGTGGTCCTGATCGTCCATACACATCGAACCAGCGTATGCGGTATAGCTGATTGGGAGTCAATGGCAAATGGCGAAGCAAACCTAATCGGTTCGCTGTCGAATAGTACTCAGCGAGTCTCCTCCCTCTTCTCGGCACCAGTACTTGTATCCATTAAGCGACCGATTCGGGTCACGGTTTATCAGATCGTTGAGTAACCCTTTCGTGAGACTAGTGAACGAGTAGGTTTCACTGTCGTATTCCCATCGGACGTTGTCACTCTGCCCGGTCTTTCCGGTTATCTCAGCGCGCCAGAACTCGTCTTCTCTTTCATCGAAGCTCGCGCTCTCCGGCAGTTGTCGATCGTTGAAGTACACGACTCGATTCTCGTGCAGTTCGCCTCGTTCGAGGAGTACGTCGATCGCACGTTGACGTCAGGTAGTCGACGTGCGATCTCGATCCTTTTCGCGTCTCTTCGTCACGTATTCCTCGGTTTCAGGGACGGGAATCAGTTGCTGGCTGTACAGCAGGATTCGACCTCGGTGTTCGTACGCTTCGATCCGCACGCAGGCGATATCCATACCGTACTCGTCAGTTAGCCACAGGACTGGCGAGGTGATTTCGATACCGAAACTCCCCGCGGCGAGGATTATCCGCGGTTTGTCGTCGAGGTCGAACTCAGCCCAGCCGTCTTCGGTTAGCGAAACTTCCTCGTCAGCCGTTTCGTTCAGGAAGTCCGCGAACTTCCCGCCGACATCTTCCGAACGAAGCGGTTCGTCGCGCCGATCCGACCAGAACTCGCGGTAAAGTTCCTGTACCTCTCTCGGAGTGAGGGTTGCACAGTAACTGGCGTACTCGATAGCTTGGAGATCGGTCGTCCGATCGGCCTCGTCCCGCTTGAGTTCGACGACGGCTAGCTTCCCTGCCCGGTCCAAAGCTAACACATCTAACCGATCGCGCGTTCGCTCGAAGCCGTCGTACTCGGACGTAACGACGAGCAAATCCTCGTCGAGGAGACCGGGGTTCTCGATAACCCATTCCTGCAGATCCCGTCGTTCCAATACGTCCAGCGTCGAAAGGTTTCGATTCGCAAGGGGTTCGACATCGTTCTCCTCCTTGTCGATCGAGACGATCATCCATCCGTGCTGTAACAACGAAACCTAATAGTTCTGACCGCCGCGTAAATAGGTTTGCTACTTACATGCTTTGAACCGGCTCCGATCCACTCTACTCGGCCGCAGTTTCGTGCGTGGTCGGAGGGCGACATATACGAGGGTAAGCACGACTAAGTTCCCTCCCGTTCGAGTCGACGATAGAATTCGAGACATGGCATGGCTATCAGCATCCAAACCGCTCCTGCTCGTCGTAGCGATCGGCCTGCTCGCAGCGAGCGCTACCGGCGCGGTGGCGCAGGAACCGGGCGGCGACAGTTACGACGACCCGAGACCCCTCACGTACGGAGAACCCGTCAACACGGTAGCAGTCGAGCAAATCGAAACGGGAACACCGACGCCGGCCGACACCGCCGACTCGAACAATACCACTGACTCGACCGAGACGACGACCGAAGCGATCACCGCGGTCGAACCGTCGATTGGAACCGAGACCGAGACGCCGACAGGGACCGGAACGCCGGCTCCTTCCGGGAACGCCTCGCCGGTGGACGCCGAAGCTATCGATCTGACGACGTACACCAACGAGCGCTACCCCTACAGCATCGAGCGTCCCGCGGGCTGGGAGTCGCTCGTACCCGGCCCGCAGACGCTCTTTCTCTCCGACGCCGAGTCGGTATCCGCGGCCGAGAACTACCTGCAGGTCAGGACGAGTGCCGCCAACCGCTCGTTTTCGGTAGCCGAGCTCAACGGCACCGTGGTCCCGATCCTGGAGAACAGCACGGCTGACTTCGAGACCCTGAGTCGGGGGACCGTCACGCTTGCGAACGGTCAGCGAGGGTTGCTCATCAATGCGACCTACGATTACGAGAACGACGCGGCCGGGCCGCTACGAGGGAAGTACCTCGTCGTCTCCACCGACTCGCGGCTCTACATCGTTCAGGTCGCGTTCGCACAGAGCCAGTACACCCCCGAAGTCGACGAGGTAGCCACGGCGATCGTCGAATCGTTCACCGTCAACGCGACCGGTAACGGGAGCACTGTGACTCCAACGACTACTTGAATCCGGACGCCAGCGGCGATATCGACATCAGCCATGAATTCTACGCGCGTGTTCGTGAGACCACGGTACGGCCTCGTCGGCACGCTCGGTCGTCGCGCGTCGCTGGGCTACCCGTCGTTCATCTCGCCCGGTTGCTTCGGCTGGCCCCAGAACTCCCGGCGGACGGGTCGATCGTCGATCGCCTGCACCGAGAGCGACTCGTTTTTCGCCTCGATCGCGTCGAGAGCCGCCCTCGCGCTCGGGAGCGTCGAGAAGTAGGTGATGCCTTCCTCGACGGCGACCTCCAATGGACCACGCTCGCGCGAGACGATGAGGTCGATCTCGCCTGCCCGGATCGCCGCGACGAACGCCGCCGCCTCGTCGAACTCCCGGAGGTCGAAGTGAGTACCGAACGCCCTACGCAGGTCCTCGCCTGCGGCGGTGTCGGCCCCGGGAAAGCCCTCGCTATCGAGAGCCACGACGGCAGTACCGGATTTCGGGACCGACTTCCCCGTCGCGTCCTGGGCCTTGTCGTACGCCCGGCCGAAGCTCTCGGCGGTGCCCATGACCTCTCCCGTCGATTTCATCTCCGGACCGAGACGAGGGTCACTTCCCGGCAGGCGATCGAAGGGAAGCACGACTTCCTTGACGCTCGCCTGGGCCGGGACCCGCTCGTGAACGTCGAGTTCGGCGAGGCTCGTCCCGCTCATTACCTGCGCGGCGATCTTCGCGATCGGCACTCCGGTGGCTTTCGAGACGAACGGAACGGTACGCGAGGAGCGAGGATTGGCTTCGAGCACGTAGACCTCGCCCTCTTTCACCGCGAGCTGGACGTTGAGCAGTCCGACCGTCTCCAACGCGCGGGCGATGTCCTCGGTGACCTCCCTGACCCGGCGATTGACCTCCCGACCGAGCGACCGGGGCGGGATCACACACGCCGAATCGCCCGAATGTACGCCTGCGGACTCGACGTGTTCGAGTATCGCGCCGATCAACACGTCCTCGCCGTCGCTGACGGCATCCACATCGAGTTCGATCGCGTCGGCGAGGAAGTCGTCGACGAGGATCGGCCTGTCCGGACTCACGCGCACGGCTTCGGCGATGTAGCGTTCGAGTTCGGCGTCCGACCCGACGACCTCCATCGCCCTACCGCCGAGCACGTACGACGGGCGAACGAGTACCGGGTAGCCGATCTCGTGGGCCAGTTCGAGGGCTTCCTCGCGACTCCGTGCGCTAGCCCCCACTGGCTGGGCGATTCCCAGTTCGTCCATCAGACGATTGAACCGGTCCCGGTCCTCCGCGAGGTCGATCGCGTCGACGCTCGTCCCCAAGACTTCACAGTCCAGTTCCCGTCTGTCGATCTCGGCTTCGAGCGGCCGGGCGACGTCGACGGAGGTCTGGCCGCCGAACTGGACGGTTACGCCATCCGCGCCGGTCGCCTCGATCACGTCGGCGATCTCCTCGGCGGTGATCGGCTCGAAAAAGAGGCCATCGGACGTGTCGTAATCCGTCGAGACGGTCTCGGGGTTGTTATTGATAACGTGGGTCTCGATCCCAAGCTCGCGGAGTGCGAGGACGGCGTGTACGGTACAGTAGTCGAACTCGACGCCCTGACCGATCCGGATCGGGCCGCCGCCGACGATCACGACCGACTCGACGTCCCGATCGACCTGCAGTTCGTCGCCGCCGAGTCCCGAGACCGGATCGCGCGAGGAGTAGTAATACGGCGTCGAGGCGGCGAACTCCCCGGCACAGGTATCGACCTGCTTGTACCGTCGTTCGATACTCCCCGCCTCGATCTCGTCGACGTCGAGCGTGGCCGCCGTCGTGTCACTCGCGCCGGTCGCGCCGCCGGGTTCGGTCGCTCCGGTCACGGCGTCGGCGGTTTCGACCGTCTCGGTCGTCTCGATCGTCTCGGTGGCTTCGGTCGCCTCGGAGCTACCGCCACTGTGAGTACCGGGCGAAACGGCGGTCGCATGCGAGACCGTTCCTCCATTGGCCACCGCGGCGATCTCGCTGTTGGTGAATCCGGCCGCGGCGGCCGGCTCGAACTCGCCGGTCGCGGCCGCCGTAGCGGCGTCTGCGACTCGGACGTAGCGCTCGACGTACCACGGCTCGATGCCGGTGAGCGAAGCGATCTCCTCGACCGAGTAGTCCCGTTTTGCGGCCTCGAACATCGCGTAGGGGCGATCGGGCGTCGGCGTGGTCAGGTACTCGGCTTCGAGTTCCTCCTTGCCGACGTCGGCCCACTCGGCCGCGGGTTCGTACTCCGTCGAGCGGATCGCTTTGAGGAGTGACTCCTCGAAGGTGCGGCCGATCGCCATCGCTTCTCCGGTACTCTTCATCGCCGTCCCGAGGGAAAAGTCCACGTCGGCGAACTTGTCCTTGGGCCACCGGGGGATCTTGGTGACCACGTAATCGATCGCCGGCTCGAACGCGGCGGTCGTCTCGCCGGTGATCTCGTTGTCGATCTCGTGCAACCGTTTGCCGAGTGCGACCTTCGCCGTCACGCGGGCGATCGGGTAGCCCGTTGCCTTCGAGGCCAGCGCCGATGATCTCGATACTCTCGGGTTGACCTCGACGACGCGGTATTCGCCCTCGGGGGAGCCGTCGTCGTGCCAGGCGAACTGGATGTTACACCCGCCCTGAATGCCGAGTTCGCGGATCACGTCGAGCGCCGCCGTGCGCATCTCTTGGTGGCCGGTGTCGGGGATCACCTGGCTCGGAGTGACGACGATCGACTCTCCCGTATGGATTCCCATCGGATCGATGTTTTCCATGTTACAGATGATGATACACGAGTCGTCGGCGTCGCGCATCACCTCGTATTCGAGTTCGACCCACCCCGAGATCGATTCGGTGACGAGTACTTCGCTGTTGCGCGAGAGGCGAAGGCCCTTGCGCACGCGCTCGACTAACTCGTCCATGTCGTCGACGACGCCCGAACCGGACCCGCCGAGCGTATAGGTCGTCCGGGAGATCACGGGGAGACCGCCGACGGTCTCGACCGCGCGCTCGACGCGTTCGCGAAACGCCGCGGCGTCGAACGCGGCGACCGACTCGCCCTCCGCTAACGAGATGGTAGTGGAGCGGGGTACCGGTTGATCTATTTCGGCCATACGCTGGCGAAAGAGGTCCCGATCCTCGGTGGCATAGATCGTATCGAGCGGCGTCCCAAGAATATCGACCCCGAACTCCTCCAAGACGCCTTCCTCGGCGAGTTCGGCGGTCACGTTCAAACCTGTCTGTCCGCCGAGGCCGGCGATGACGCCGTCAGGGTGCTCTTGTCGGATCACTTCGGTGATCGCTTCGGTGGTGATCGGCTCGATGTAGACGGCGTCGGCCATCTCCGGATCGGTCATGATCGTCGCGGGGTTCGAATTGACGAGGACCACTCGGGCACCCTCCTCTCGGAGTGCGCGACACGCTTGCGCGCCGGAGTAATCGAATTCGGCGGCCTGTCCGATCCGGATCGGGCCGCTACCGATCAGCAGAATAGTCCTGTCCTCGTCGGCCATATCACCCGTCGATCGTACGCACTTCGGTATAACTCCGGCGATATGCTACGCTTCTCGTAGTTCGATTACGATTTTCGAAAGCTCGTCGCAGCACGAACTCGTGTCCGACGAATCAGTCGTCGTCAGCGGTGTCCCACTACGACGCTTGGTGCGAGGATCGACTGTTTCATCCAGGTTTATCGGGGATTCGTCGTTGTTCGTGCCGTTGCGGTCGCCGGACAAAACACGACGCTCTTGTGTAGTACAGCGGAACCGCGAGATGACGAGCGATTCAGCTCCTGAACAATCCGTATTTGTGACGTAGCGCCTGTCTTTCGCTCTAGTGCGTCCATTGTTAGCATGCTATTCCGCCGGTCTACACAAGAGCGAAACACGAAGTCTTCGTAGATCCGCTCCGACGCGGATGTTACGAGAGGTCGATCAGTCGGTAGCGATAGGGCTGGTCCTCGATAACGTCGATCTCGCCTTCCTCCGCGCGCCGTCCTAAAATCGTGGCGACGCGGTGAGCGCTGTCGAACTCCTCGCCGTGTTCGGCGAGCAGATCGAGGATTTCGCGCGCGGTCAGGGGTTCGTCCGGGTCGGCGTCGGCTAACACCGACTGGATGCGCTCGAACTCGCCCCGGCGTAAGCGCATACTAGTACTCAAAGGCCCCTCACATATAACAGGGTGTCAGACAGCTGTCGGACGGGCATCGTCGGACACGAAGCAACGGGGCACCAGCGGAAGGCGGTCACGAAAGCGTGTGAGCGCGGTACCGATCCCGGGCCGACAACGATCGATCAGGAGGACGAAGAACGGTGGTCGACGGTTTCGATCGGCCGGAACTCCGACCGTCGGAACTCAGATCGCTCGGTCGGCCGGTCCCTGGAAATCCCGTTCTCGACGGTACTGTGTCACGAACTCGCTCACGTCGAAGTCGAGCATCTGCTCTTCGAACGACGAGACCGCCTCGTCGTCCTCGGCGTGGCTGATCGCGTGTTCCATGAGTTCGACGACGAGTTCGACGACGACCTCGTGTAACCGGCGCGAATCGAACGTCGAGACCCACACGAGCGCATAACCCACCGAACCGTTCTCCGAGACGTCCTTCGAGGCTACCTGCTCGGGGAACTCCTCGACCACCATTCCTAGCAGGTGCATCGTATCGAGTTCGTCGCCGCTTCGGGTGTCGATGGTCTCGCGGAGGATCGCGACGAGCGATTCGGGGAGGAAGCGACCCGGCGGGTGAACGTCGGTGACGATCGCGTGGCACTCTCCGCATGAACAGTCGAACTCGCGCATCCCCATGTCCAGGTCGCGAACGTCAATCGACTCGCCACACGGGAGCTCGAACGACGCCTCACGGGACCCCGGAACGCGTGGCTCCGACATGGTTTCGATAGGAGCCGGTGATTCAAAGCTCCGACGGTCGATCGTCCCGATTACGAGTCGTCGCCGGCTTCCTCGTCGCCTTCGACCTCAATCTCGGCTTCGATCTCGATTTCGAGGCCGTCGGTCTGTAACTCGGCTTCCGCGGTTTCGGTCTCGCCGACTTCGATCTCCAGTTCGTCCGGATCGACCTCGATCTCGACTTCCGCCTCGACATCGACGTGCTCGTCGGCCATGGACGGGAAACGATCGGCTCGCTTAAAACGGTTGCCGTCGTGACGCGTCGACCGCGCGGAACGGACGGGCTCGGCGAGGAAGAAGGCTGAGAGGGTCGAGAAGGCGAGCAGTGTGGGGCAGCACCGATCGACTCAGGGCCAGTCGTCGCGGGCGTCCTCGGGTTCCGGATCGGGGTCCTCGCCGTCGCCGGCCAACGGCCACCCGGCAGCGTCGGCGGCGGTCTCAACTGATAGGAACTCCCAGCCCGTGTCGGCGGCGAGCGCCTCGTCGTCTTCCCCCGTGCCGACGAGGACGTGTCGATCGGTCTCGAACTGACCCTTTACGTTCTCCAAGCTTTCGGCTTTCCCACGGGGCCCGGAGAAGAAGTCCTGGCGGATGCGGTTCTTCCTGGTGAAGTTCGTAACGACGTAGGTCGGTTGCTCGCTGACGACCCCGACGTACTGGCTCCACCCGCGCGCGTCGTCGAACACCCCCGAAGGGTCGGCGAGTGTCCTGAGCGCGTCGAGTTCGAACGCGAGCGTCATGTCAGCGCTACCGCCGCCGTTCATACCTCCGTCTGGGGTCGAACGAGCCAAAACGGCTTCGATGCTCGGCGTCGGCGAACGGAACACGAAGAGCGCGGGGACCCGATAAAGCCGGTCAGTCGATCGGGGCTGTCTTTGTACGCTCGTGGATATCGCCCGCCTCGACGATGCTCTCGGCTACGTCGTCGGTATCGTTTCCGATACCGGGTCCGCAGGAGTCGATCCGACGATAGGGGGAGAGATCGGTACCTTCTCAGCGTCGATATCGACGACCGAAAGCCGATCGCCTTTTCTAAGGCCGTCGAGTGAGTTGTGAGCCGATGAAACCGGCCCCACAGAACAGCACGACCCCGCTCGCTGGTGTAGGCCCGTATCTATATTATTAATAAAATCTTTCATCCGTATCGAATAACGACAGTGCAGTTATGTTCGGGCTACTATAATCAGGGTCATGAACGTCGTACTCCTAACTGTCGATTGCCTTCGGTACGACAGGTGTGGATTCAACGGCTATTACGGCGAGACGACGCCGATTCTGGATCGATTGGCCGAGAGTTCGTATTTGTTCGATCGAGCATATGCTCCTGGACCGTGGACAGCGGAGTCGTTCCCCGGAATTCTAGCAGGGCATCATGCACCGACTATCGCCTACCAGGATACGCTTTCACACAAGGCGATCCCACACGGCTCACCAACGATCGCAACGCAACTCGGAGACGACGGATACAGTACTATTGCAACGGTCACCAATCCGCAACTCTCCGCCGAACGCAACTTCGATCGCGGATTCGATCGATTCGTTAATCTGAAACGAGAGAGCCGCCCTAACAGCGAGTCGACAAGCGAGGGAACCAGGGACAGTGCGATCGACGCACTAAAGAGCACGATCAGCGATCGCATCTCGGACGAGGAACTGCTGGCGCGGCTACGGGGTCGATCACAGCTCCTGAATCCGCATGCAGTACTGTTCGCTTGCCGTCGGCTGTCGATGATCCGGAACGCTCCGGACGAGTGGCCGACGGACCGCGGTGAGACCGTCGTGGATCGGTTCACAGCCGAGCTTACCGACGCTGCCGACGAGCAGCCTTTCTTCGCGTGGACGCACCTGATGGATCTGCACGCCCCGATTCACCCCGCACTCACAACACGGGACGGAAGCACGGCGCGCGGTCTCGGTCGCTACCTGTTAGCTGATACGGTGCGCGCGTCGGACGGCCAGCCGACGCGATACAGTCGGCTGTACGATAAAGCACTCCGATACACCGATACACAGATCGGGCGAGTCGTCGATACCCTCCGATCCGCCGGCGTTTGGAACGACACCGTGCTGATCGTCACGAGCGATCACGGGGAAGCGATGGGCGAGCGCGGCGTGAACGGCCATCGGAACCACTACCCGTACGACGAACTGCTTCACGTTCCGCTACTGGTCCGAGTACCCGATAGCGACGAGGACGGAGACCGGATCGATGTTCCGTTCTCGCTCTCCTGGTTACACGAACTGACCGCCGAGGTCCTCGATATCGAGCCGATGGACCTACCCGCAGGGAGTCCGTCCGGAACCCATCTCGGTGACATCGATGACGGCCGGTTAGTAGTGGCCGATTCGCTCACGGCCTTCGGCCACACCGTCGTCGTCCGTGATCGCCAGCACAAGCTCATCAAGCACTTCGACGGCTGGATCCCGACCGATCGGACTCGGCGGTACGAGTTCATGCGACACTTCGGTGTTCGTACGACTGACTTCGACTCGGGGGTGTTCGACCCGTTGAACGCTACCTATCGGCCGCTGGTCGATCCCTGTGAGCGGATACCTCGTCCCGAAGCGGCCGCATCGAGTGACCTCCACGAACGTGCTACAGAGATACACACCCACGCCGATGACCTACAGCGGATCGACGGACAGCCGGACGCGGAAACCGAACGGATGTTGCGGGATGTAGGTTACTTCTGAGATCGATACGTTCCAGGTCGGATACAGCTCAGTTCGACTGCACGTGGACGGAACGCCGCCCTCCGGACTCGCTGACGCACCGTCGCTGCCGCCGAACCGGTCAGTCGAGCGACGCCGCCCGTTCGCGCTCGTACATATCGACGTAATAGGACATAGCCTCTTCGAGCGTCTCCCGGAGGTCGTACTGTGGTTCCCAGCCCGCGTCGGTGAGCTTCGTGACCTCGGGGATTCGTCGCTCACAGTCCTCGTATCCTTCGCCGTAGAACTCCTCGCCGGGTACCGTCTCGATCGGCGGGACCTCGCCGTCGGAACTCAGGTCTTCGTAGACATCGCGCATGAGGTACGCGAAGTCGTGCATCGAGGTCTCGTTGCCCGGCGTGCCGATATTGACGACCTCGCGGTTGTACCGCTCCGGACCCTCGAGGATGTAGACCATTGCGCTCACCGCATCGGAGATGTGGGTGAACGAGCGGCGGTTCTCGCCGCCGTCGACGAGGTACATCGGGTGGTCGTACAACAGTGCGGACATGAAACTCGCAAACACGCGTGGGGTGCCGGCGTCCGGTTCCTCGATGAGGTAGTCCATCTCCCGACCGATGAAGTTGAACGGCCGGATAACCGTCCAGTCCAGGCCGTTTTCGATCCCGTGGGCGTGAACCATCCGTTCGAGGAGCTGTTTCGCGGTGGCGTAGATCCAGCGGTGGTTCTCGACGGGGCCCATGATCAGGTCCGAATCGTCCTCGCTGAACACCTTGTCGTCGCCCTGGCGATGGCCCATCTTCCCGTAGACTTCGGAGGTCGAAAACTGGATCAGCCGGGTGTCGGTCTCGACGCAGTTCTCGACGAGCCGGAGGTTCTGGTCGTAGTTGAGATGCACCACTTCGAGGGGCATGTCGACGTACTGCTTGGGGTTTGCGTACGCGATGAGGTCGAACACGACGTCGGAGGTCTCGACGATGCGCTCGACCGTATCGTCATTGTCGTCGCGGATGTCGAGTTCGCGGAAATCGATCCGGTCGTGGGGGAGCAGATCGGCGATCTTCTCGGCGTCGACGTCGATGACCGTGAGGAAATAGCCTTCGTCTAAAAGCCGCCGGGTGAGGTGTGAGCCGATGAAACCGGCTCCACCAAACAGGGCGACCCTATCCATTGCCATATACTGCGTACAAGCACAGCCGTTAGTAAAAGCTTTTATAATCAATCGCTAGTACGAGTTATTTACTTTTACATTAATTATGAAAAAGATCGCATGTCTATTTGGTACATCGGCAGTGTCGTCGCATACGTTCAGTCTCTCCGGGCGGGACACGTCGTGTGTGCCTTCGTCGTCGCGTGGCCCTACTGGCATATCGGAGTGGACCGTCGGCCGCACGGGCGGGCGTCTCGAAGACGGCGTAGCTTTTAGTGCGAACGCCGCTTATGAACGGCAGCACTCGCTTACTCATGAAGAAGGATCCACATACCCGCCGTCGGATCGACTCGATCGGCTCGGTTCTCTCGGCCGTCCGCCCCGTGTCGACCGCGAGGCGACTGGTTCGCGATTACGCGAGAAAGGTCTATCACCCGCTCGCGGACCTCCTGGGGACGTACCCGTCGCCGCTGGCGATCGACCGTCAACGGCTGCAGGCGATCTGTCGGCGGCACGGAACGCTTTCGTACTACGGGACGAGCGAGGTCGTCGAGTTCGCTTCCTCCGACTCGGCGGGCGGACCCGAAGAACTGATTGAGCGCCGCGCCGGCGAACACCTCATTCCCACGCCGTTCGTCGGCGAACTGCCCGGCGTCACGCTCGTCGGCCGGTACCCGACCCCGATCTACGACCGCCGTGCCGTGATCGAAGCCGTGGGGCGCGAGGACGTCGCGCTCCTCAACGTGCTCTACTCGATCACCGAAGGCGGACCCGTCGGGCGAACGGACGACGTCCGAACGCTCGATCGCGCGGCGTTGTTGCACAACTGCTGGGCCGACGGGTACTTCCACTGGATAACGGAGGGCCTGACCCGACTCGAAGGCGTCGAGCGCTACGCCGAACGCACCGGCGAGCGACCGCCGCTCGTCGTCGGGCCGAACCCCTCGGGGTTTCGGACCGAATCGCTCCGACTGCTCGGCTACGACGAGAGCGACTGGATCGAGTGGGACGGTACCACGACGGTCGTTTCCCGCCTCGTCGTCCCCTCGATGCGCCGACGGAACGATCGTAGCTCCGGGGCCGGCCCGGTCGCAAGCGAGTGGCTCAGCGGTCGGCTCCGGGACGCCGTTGCCGGCCGTGTGGACGCCGATCGGTTCTCCTCGCGGGTTTACGTCTCGCGGGCGGACGCGGACCGGCGACGCATCGTGAACGAACCCGGGGTCATGGAAGTGCTTTCGGAATACGGCTTCGAGTCGTACCGACTCGCGGAGATGAGCGTGGCCGAGAACGTCGCGCTGTTCGCGGGGGCGGAGTATGTCGTTGCCCCACATGGTGCCGGACTCACTAACTTGCTGTTCGCCGAGGACGCGAGCGTCGTCGAACTAGCGAGGAGCAACTACAGTCCCACCTACTTCGGCCTCTCACAGTGTGTGGGACATCGCCACCGGTATCTCGACTGCGAGCCGCGGGGCGTGGACCTGATGGTTGATCTCGAAGCGTTAGACGACGCTGTTGGCGAGGCACTCTCGACGAGGGAAGCCGAGGGCTGAGCTCGTGAGCGATTCGAGCGCCTCGAAGCCAGCACGAGGGAGGACATCTATACTATCACCACTATCCGTACTCGAACCGACTAAGATTTACAGATGAGCTTAGTCGTAGACGTTCCGTCGGTGACCGATCTCCCGGATGAACAGCACTTCAGGTCGCTCGTCGCGTTGCCGATCGATGATCACACGGTAGTCGCCGACGCGGAGAGTCGGTAGTACGGTGCTCCGCTCGTTCGCTGTAGGTGGTGATCGGGGCAGTCCTCGATGCTCCGGGGTTTCCTCGTGATCCGATCTCGAACATCGGGTTCGGCGTCGCGTAGCCGGTCGGCTGCGTGGTCCGATACCTCGATCTCGGTCACAAGAGGGACTCAGGCGTCGTCAGCGAACTCGGCTTCGAGGTCATCGAGTGAGACTGCCGTTTCGCGGTTAGCTGCGTTCGCCCGTCGTCGTGCCTCGGGGGAGAGACGGGGAGCGACCTCGCCCCACCACGCGACGGCGCTCGCGCCGGTTCGCTTTCGATCGACGAGTCCCGATTCTCGCCTCCGTTTCGATCGGTAGGTGATCGCTTGGCGCGTCACGTCGAACTCCTCGGCGAGTTTCCCCCTGCTGTAAGAATCGGATCGGCGGACGCGTCGAAGGCCTTGAGGACGTCCTGTTCGGTTACCTCCTCGGCGAACCGCCCGCCCTCGCATCGGTGGCGATTGCTCATCGGTACGTTCTGAACTCCCGTGGCGCTGGCTCACAACCGTTTCGTCCGGGACAAACGGTATGGCTTTGCTCGTTCAAGCGCCCAACCGGCGGCGGAGTACCGTCGAGGGTTCCGACCGATGAACTACTACAGCGCACGATCGCGAACCGAACGCTTCGCGGTGTCACTACGTTACTGTTCCTGGGTGGGTGCGAGGTTCTCGAGGTCGACCTCCTTTTCGAGCAGGACCTCCTTCTGATCGGCGACCGGCCGTTGTTCGCGGATGAGCTGTTTGTACTTGCTCTGGGGGGCGAGATCGCCGATCAGGACGCCGCCGACGATCTTGCCGTCCTTGAACGCGACGCGACGCCACTCGGTGTCGGAATACTTCCGCTCGGCCGAATCGTCGCCGATCGTCGGATGGCCGAAGGATAGAAACGGGAAGTCGAAATGCGTGATCGAGTACGAGGATACCCAGCGGAACTCCTCGAGTTCGTCCTCGTCGTTGCCCTCGTGTTCGGCGACCATGGTCCGGCCGGCGATCGAACCCTGTTGTTTCGCCGAACCCCACGAGCCGTTCTGGGCGTGTTCGCCGAGCAGGACGTCGTAATAACGGGTGATGTCGCCGGCGGCGTAGACGTCCGGAACGTTCGTCCGCATGTACTCGTCAACGACGATGCCGTCGTCGAACTCGAGTCCCACGTCGCCGAGGAACTCGACGTTGAAATCGAGGCCGATCGCGATGCCGACGAAATCTGCCTCGTAGGTATCGTCGTTCGGGTCGACCGCGGCGGTCACGTGTCCATCGGAATCGGTCTCGAAGTGATCGACGCCGCTATCGAAAACAGGGGTAACGTTCCGCTCGCGCAGGGCGTCGTGGATGATCTCCCCGCCCTCCTTCGAGAGGGCATAGCGCCACCAACACTCCCCGCGCATGAGGTAGTGTGCGTCGAGTTCCTGGGCACCACAGATAGCCGCGAGATCGATCCCCAACAGGCCCGCGCCGACGACGACACCGGTGTCGGTGCGTTCTGCGTGCTCGGCGATGGCGCGGGCGTCCTCGAACGTCCAGAAGTGGTGGATCCCCTCGGCGTCGGCGTTCGGCACCGGAAGCTGAGTCGGCGTCCCGCCAGTGGCGATCAGCAACTTGTCGTAGCCGATCGTCTCGCCCCCGTGAGTATGCAGTTCGTGGGCGCCGGCGTCGACCGACGTGATGTGAGTGTCGAGTTGGAGCGAGATGTCGCGTTCCTCGTACCACTCCTCCCCGTGGATGGAGATCGGGGCTTCGGGCAGTTTACCCTTCGCGAACTCCTTGATCAGGATGCGATTGTACAGTGCCTCACCTTCGTCGGTGATGACGGCGACTTCGGCGTCGGGGACCTCCTCCCGGATCGTCTCCGCCGCGGAACTCCCCGCGATCCCGTCGCCGATGATCACGTACGATTCGGGCATTAACGAAATTTCGGTGTCCGGGGTTAATGTGAATTGCTATCCGATCGCCGACTCGGCCTCGCCGAACGCGAACTGAGACGATGGCGAGCATCACAGCGCCAGGAAGGCGACGAGCCGACCCGCGGGCGGTGCGTTGATTATCGTCGCGCCCGTAAACGAAGTGTGAAGCTCAATCAGAACGTTCGGCACTTCGCCGCGAAGAAGGCACTCACTCTGCCGATCGTCGGCGACCTCGCTAGAGGTAAGCTCGTCGACCTGCACACGAACGTCTTCCTCGGGAAAGCCGACGAGGCTCACCGCGCCGAACGCCGCGAACACCTCGATGACCTGTTCGAAGCGACCGTCGATACCTACGTCGCCGCGCTCGAGGCCGGTTATCACGAGGCTGAGGCCCGCGAGATTACCCACATCCAGGCGAACTTCGATTTCTTCAACCACGGCTGGACCGAGATGATGGAGTTCCCCGCCGACGAACTCGAAGCCCACTACAACCGTCACGCCGACTTCTTCGAACCCTACGGCATCACGATCGCCGACCCGCTCGGCTCGTTTAGACCCCCGGGAGGTATCTCCGAGGCGTCCTCGACGCCCGAGAAGTTAGAAGACCCCGAACACCCCCACGCCGAAGGCGGGTTCGCCGACGACGTCTACGTCAGCGGTCCCGACGGCGAACTCCTCGTCGGCGGCCACGACGAACCCGACGACGTGGACCTCGCTTCGGCACCCGGCGTAAGTCCCGAGGACGCCGAAAGCGCCGAAGAAGCCGAAAGCGACTGACAGCGGTTCCCGGTTCCGATTCTTTCGAGTCGAACACGTCCGTCGATTACTTCCACCGTGGTCTACGAACGTTTAACAGAACCGGTGGTATAACATACGACTATGGCCGCAACCGACAAGGAACCGTCCTACGTCGAGCGGCCGCTTTTGAACTCCGGAGTCATCGAACGGCGCGAGTACCAGCTCGAACTGGCCGAAGTAGGGACGACCGATCACACGCTCGTCTGTCTGCCGACGGGACTCGGCAAGACCACCGTGAGCCTGCTCGTAACCGCTTCGCGGCTGGCGGAGGTCGGGGGTACTTCCCTGCTACTGGCACCGACGAAGCCGCTCGTCAGCCAGCACGCCGACTTCTACCGGACGGCGCTATCGATCCCGGACGAGGAGATCGTCACCTTCACTGGGGAGGTACGTCCGGACGACCGGGCCGATCTATGGGAGCGCGCGCAGTTGGTGATCGCCACCCCCCAAGTAGTCGAGAACGACCTCATCGGCGGTCGGATCTCCCTTTCCGGTACCACGCACATCACCTTCGACGAATGTCATCGCGCGAGCGGCGACTATGCCTATAATTACATCGCGGAACGGTACCACGCCGACGCGGAGAACCCCCTCGTGACCGGCATGAGCGCCTCGCCCGGCGGCGATCGGGAGGCCATCGAGGAGGTGTGTGCGAACCTGGGGCTGAACGAAGTGACCGTGATGACCGAAGAGGACGCCGACGTCGGTACCTATACTCACGAGACGTCGGTCGAGTGGGAGCGCATCACCCTCCCCGAGGAGGTCATCGAGATCAGGGACGCGCTCAACGGAGTCATCAAGGAACGATTGGGGAAACTCAAAGAACTCGGAGTAGCGCGCTCGACCCAGCCCGACCAGTCCCAACGCGACCTGAACGCGATCCGCGCGGAGCTCCAGAAGCTCATGAACAACGACCAGTCGGAGGGCTACCAGGGCATGAGCATCCACGCCGAGGTCATGAAGCTCCGGCGGGCGGTCACGCTCGCCGAAACCCAAAGCGTCGAGTCCTTGCGTAGGTATTTCGAGCGCCAGCGAAACGCCGCTCGATCCTCGGGCGCGTCGAAAGCGTCCCAGCGGTTCGTCTCCGAGCCGAGCGTCAGGAAAGCAGTCCGGATGGCCGAGGACTTCGACGACCTACACCCCAAGTTCCGCCGGACGCGCATCCTGCTCGCGGAAACCCTTGGCATCGAAGAGGGCGATCGGGTGATCGTCTTCACCGAATCGCGCGATACTGCAGAAACCCTCACCGAATTCCTAGGCGAGCACTTCTCGGTACACAAGTTCGTCGGTCAGGGCGACAAGGAGGGATCGGACGGGATGACCCAGAAACAACAACAGGAGACGCTCGATGCGTTTCGGGCCGGCGAGTTCGAGGTACTCGTCTCGACATCGGTCGCCGAGGAGGGGTTGGATGTGCCGGAGGTCGATCTCGTCCTCTTCTACGAACCGGTGCCGACGGCGATCCGCTCGATCCAGCGCCGGGGCCGAACCGGCCGGCAGACCGAGGGCAAGGTCACGGTGTTGATGGCCGAAGACACCCGCGACGAGGCGTACTTCTGGATCTCACGACGCCGGGAATCGCAGATGGAATCGCAACTCCGGACGCTCAAGAGCGTGGCCGGAGAGGTCACGGCCGATCTCGGCGGACAGGGAAGACTCGAGGAGTACGGTAGCGACCGAGAGGACGACGAGAGCGGTAATAGCGAGGCTAACGAGGGGAGCGAGGCCAGCGACGAGAACGCGATCGAAGCTGAGTCGAGCGGCCGCGAAGAGGCGTCGAACGCTCGGCCCGCACGGGCGGCGAACGGCGGGCGGTCGGCGGGCGACGTGCAGTCGGGACTCGCGACGTTCGGCGAATGGAACGGCGGATCAGTGGCCGAGGAATCCGGGCGTGACGGTGGGACGACGGGCGAATCCGACGGGGCGAAGCGAAGCGGGGAAAACGAGGGAAGCGAGAGCGGCGAGGAAAGCGACGGCGGCGAGACGGACGAAACGGTGGCGACGGCCCGCGGCGAGGGCGAGACGATCGAGATCGTCGCGGATCAGCGCGAACTCGATGCGACGATCGCCCGTGACCTCTCGACCCGGGAGGACGTGGACGTCCGCTTGGAGACGCTCGCGGTCGGCGACTACGTGCTTTCCGATCGCGCCGTCGTCGAACGCAAATCGACGGCCGACTTCGTCGATTCCTTGCTGAACGAGGGCGACCGCTCGATCTTCGAGCAGATCGGCGACGCCGCTCGACACTACGCCCGACCGATCGTGATCCTCGAAGGCGATGGGCTCTACGAACAGCGCAACGTTCACCCGAACGCCATCCGCGGCGCGCTCGCCTCTCTGGCCATCGACTTCGGCGCGAGCGTGCTCAGAACTACCGACGGGGACGACACCGCGGATCTCCTCGAAGTCATCGCGCGCCGCGAGCAAGAGACCGAAGACCGTGAGGTAAGCGTCCACGGCGAGAAGGGCGCGAAGACGCTCACTGAGCAACAAGAGTACGTCGTCGCGTCGATCGCCGAGATCGGGCCGGTCACCGCACGCACGTTGCTCGCGGACGTCGGGAGCGTCGAGGCGGTCATGACCGCAAGCGAGAGCGATCTGACCGACGTAGAGGGGATCGGGCCGGTCACCGCAGAACGCATCACCGAGGTCACGAGAAGCGCATACGATCCGGATTGACTCCCTATAGGAAGACTCAACGAACCGCAATCCACATCCGCCCCGGGATCAGGACTATCCGTCCGTCGGGACGGGGCTACCGGGCCAGGGCGGGTTCCTCGGGTCCGCGACGGTGGGCCGTAGCGTGTGAGAGTGGGCTTACGGCTTCGAAGACCGTTTCGGGGTCCTTGTTCCAGACCCACTCCCAGCGCGTCCGGGCGACCAGGTAGAGCTTGCGTGTCGTACTCAATTGCGGGGTCGCCGAAAGCACGTCCAGGTCACGAGTTCTGATCAGTCGGTGATGGTCAGCATAGAGGACCGAGGCGAGCAACACGGCGAACTGGCAGTCTTCGGGGAGGTACTTGATGCCAGCGACCCCCTCACGGTAGAGGTCCTCGGCACGATGGAGTTCGGTGCTGATGACGCCAGCGACGGCGTCGTCCATCTCGAAGCGCCTGAGCTGGTCGTAGTCCACGCCGTGTTCGTCGAGGGTGGTCTCGGGGAGGTAGATCCGGTCGCGGTCAACGATGTCCTCGCGGACGTCGCGGATGAAGTTGGTGAGCTGGAAGGCTTCCCCGAGTGCGCCGGCGTGTGGGCGGGCGACCGCGGGCTCGTCAGCGCCCATGATCGCAGTCATCATGTGGCCGACGGCCGCCGCCGATCCGCGCATATACGCTTCGAGGTCGGCGTAGGTGTCGTACCGACTCGTCTCGATGTCGGAGATCATCGCGTCGACGAAGGCGTTCACCTCGTCGTCCGGAATCCCGTGAGCCGCACGGATCTCACAGAACGCTGCGAGAACCGGGTCGGTCGTCTCGCGCTCGCCGAGGGCTTCTGCTCGAAGTCGTTCGAGTTCGGCGCGTTGTTCGGCCGGCGACAGGTCGCCGGGGTCGTCGACGATCTCATCGGCGATCCGAAAGAACGCATAGAGGACGTACGTCGGGCGGCGGACGCGCTCGGGAAGTACCCGGGTCGCGAAATAGAAGGTCTTCCCGGTACGCCGGTGGATGCCCTTGCTTTTGGCGAGTTGAGTGCTATCGACCATACGGAATCCGACTGTGTTATCGTACGATCGGCAGACGTTTAATCGTTTGTACCTCGGCACGAAAGAGCCCCTCTTACCAGTCCGTTGTCACCGTTCGAGCGCACGCGAGTGAACGGTCCGGTCGCGTTCGTTCACACCGCAGCGGCCACGAAAGGCCATCGAAACGCGTGTATGCGGTGCCGCGCCACAATACTTATCAAGTATAGAAGTTAATGTAAGTACATATGAGAATCGGGTTCCGGTGCCCGAAGTGCAGTAGGCAGGTGCAATCGACGACGGGTACCGAGTACCGCTGTGTGAACCGTGGTGAGACGTTCAACTCGGTGGATATCTTCCTGCCCTTATCGGGCGATCGGCCCGCCGTAGGCGGCACGTAGCGAACCGCGAAGGAGTAGAAGCCGGACGTTTCCGAAATCCTTTTTCACTGGCGTACGTTCTCGAAAATCGAGCCGCCTTAGCTCAGACTGGGAGAGCACTCGACTGAAGATCGAGCTGTCCCCGGTTCAAATCCGGGAGGCGGCATACTTGTTGCAGATCGAACCACAATCACCGTACAGCGACGTGATTCACCCGATTTCGACGGGAAATCGTCGGGAGATTCGAACCTGCTACAGCACGCGACCTCGCGCTTGCTTGCGTTTCACGAGATTCGACGCAGCATGGCACTGTCTAGTTGAGCAATCGATGATCTACGATTCACTGTAACTGATCTCAGGATAGGACGTCTTAGAGCCTATACTGTCGAAACTACGATTCAGCGTAGACGAAATTACTGTAATTTGCCGATTGCGGGCCGCTCATCTAGACAGTGCCCGTAGCATAGTATGGTAAAATCTCGGAGACGAGTGAATGTGAAGCGAAGTCCCACCCCTACACATGAACCCAGGCAGACGCAGAGACAGGCGCGCTCTTGGATCGAATGGACGCGCTGGTGCATCATAGGGACCTTCCTCGTCCTGGCGGAGAGAACGGGGGTGAGACGGTCACTGTTTCGAAATGAGAGGCGTCACAGGTGTCACGGGTTCGAATCGGGTTATTGAATCAAGACATGCAACGTCATGTTCCACTCCTCCTCATATTCCGGAATCCCATTGAACGACTGAATGAACACTCTCATTCTCGCTGCGGACACTGCTAGATCGGGATCAAACCACCGGAGGGAAGGAGGGAAATTGAACTAGTGATACGATGATAGATTAGTAAGAAATCAGCTCATACCGCTGAAAACGACCGCTTCAGCGATCTGCCGTTGTTCACCTATTGATAATAGTGCAGCGGTGGAGCGGAGGTAGAAC
>PXQR01000002.1 GCA_003021235.1 Halobacteriales archaeon QH_6_64_20
ACGGTAGAAGCCGTCACCCCGGCCGAGGAGACCAGTCCCGAGAGGACCGCGGTGACGAAGAAGCCGGCGGCACCGAACTCCGATTGGGCGAGGCCGCCGGCGACGACGATCGCCGCGAAGATCGCGCCGAACGCGAGCGAGTTACGAAGCGAGAAAGGACTGTCGAGGTCGAACTCCACTCTCTCGCCCCAATCGGCGCTCGTCGCGGCGACGACGACGCTCCCGACGATCACCGCTCCCAAGGGGAGAACCGCACCGGCGAGCAGGGGTTGTGGGCCGGTGAGCGTGAAGGCGAGCACGATCAGGAGGTTGCGAAGCGCCATCGCGGCGTCCGCGAGCAGGATCGCGGCGAGCGCGTACGGCGCGGCGGCCGGCTTCCGACGGAGTTGGTCGAGCATCGTCCCCACGACGGCGGTCGAGGAGGCGAGCCCCCCGAAGAAGCCGGTAACGGCGACGCCCCGCCCACCGTACTGTTTCACGACGGCGTAGTTGACGATCCCGATGGCCGCGACGGTCACGACCAACAGCCAGATCACCCGAGGCTCGATCGCGACCGCGACCCCGCCCGCTTCGAGGCTCACGGTTCCGACGGGCAACAGCGGATAGACGACGAACGCGAGGATCGCGAACTCGATCGTCGAGCGCAACTCCTCGCGCGAAAGCCCGCCGGCGAAGCGGTGTAGTTCGCGTTTCAGCGTCAGTAGCAACGAGGAGAGCACGGCGACGGTTACCCCCTCGATGACGTAGCCCGCAGTCACTAAGGCCCCGACGCCGTAGGCGACGAGCATCGAGACGGTCGTCGTCAGCGACAGGCCCGCCTCGCCGTCGGTCAGTCCCCGACCCGCGAGCAATGCCCCCTGGACGAGTACCGACAGGGCACCGACGGCTAAGAGCAGCGGGCCGCCGAGCACGGTGAACACCGCCGCGAGCAGCGAGATGAGCGAGAAGGTCCTGATCCCGGCGGGTTTTCCGGACCACTCGCGTTCGAGGCCCAAGAACAGTCCGAGCGCGCCCGCGAGGACGAGCCGAACCAACGGCTCCGAGAGGGGCGCGTTCGCCAGTCCCGCGGTCGATACCATCGCGCCCTTTCTTGTAGCCCGGCTACTATAACCCTCTCGGTTGTCCTACTCGTGACTATATTTGACACAATAAAACTCACGCTGCTTCTCGCCTGCCACGCTCCGAGCCGCCGTCCGCAGTCGATCGGATGCCGGCCCGATCGCGCCTCGGGGAACGCGGCGGCTCGGTCGGCGAGCGAGGAGCCGTACCCGTTCATGTCCCTGGGGGACGAACCGGGCGACGATGGCGACGGTCCTACTGGTACGACACGGCGAGACCGATTGGAACCGCGACCGGCTGGTACAGGGCTGGGAACCGGTGTCGCTCAACGAGCGCGGTCGCGAACAGGCGCGAGCCGTCGGCGGATTCCTCGCGAGCGCCTACGAGGTCGACAGCGTAGTGGCCTCCGACCTGCGGCGCACCCGCGAGACCGCAGCGCTCGTCGGCGACTCGGGACTCCCTCGCCCGGTTTTCGATCGCGACTGGCGCGAGCGCGGCTTCGGCGTCCTCCAGGGACTCGACTATGGGGAAGTCTTCGGCGAGCACCCCGAGTACGATGCTTCGAGCGGGAACGCCGACGCCCTGGAGGCCCGCCCCGAGGAGGGCGAGAGCCTGCTCGACCTGCGCGAGCGCGTGCTACGAGGCTGGGAGTCGGTGCTCGAACGGGTCGGAGCGGACGGCTCGTCCGGGTCGGGCGGGACGGCCGAGACCGACGGCGATGGGACGGTGCTCGTGGTCACCCACGGCGGGCCGATTTACGTGGTGCTCGCCTTCCTCGAAGAAGTTTCGCTCCCGACGATGTTCGAGCGCGAACGCCAGGCCAACTGCGCGATCAACGAGATCGATGTCGACTTCGGGACTCCCGGGACGGACCTCGACGTCGAGATCGTCCGGCGCAACGACACGAGCTACCGCGAGAACTGAGTTCGCTTCACGACGCGGCGCTCGAAGCTCGAACACGGACGGTCACGCCGGGTAGCGCGGGCAACCGACCGTCGAGATCAGTCGGTTCCGGGGTACTCCGCGCCGAGGACGGTTCGTTCGTCACCGTCGGTTTCGGCGCCCGGTCCATCGGTGTCCGACCCGTCGGTCCCCGATTTATCAACCGTCGCCGTGTCGGCGTCGTCGCTCGCGGGACTGACGCTCCCGGTGCGGTAGCCGTGCAGGTCGAGCGTGACGTGTTCGAACCCGATGTCGGTGAGGTGCTCGCGGGCGGCTTGGGCGAACGCGCCGTCGAGCGCCCGGTCGAGTTCCTCGGGTGCGACTTCGATGCGGGCAAGCCCGTCGTGATCCCGTACGCGAAAGGTCTCGAACCCCCAGGTGCGAAGCAGGGTCTCGGCGCGTTCGATGCGCGAGAGCCGCTCGTCGGTGACCGATAGTCCCGTGGGGATGCGCGAGGACAGACAGGCCATTGCGGGTTTGTCCGCGACCGAGAGGTCGTATTCGCGGGCGATCTCGCGTACTTCCTCCTTGGTGATGTCGTGAGCCAGCAGCGGCGAATGGACTTCGAGTTCCTCGACTGCCTGGAGGCCGGGTCGGTGGCCTGCGCCGGGATCGTCGGCGTTCGTGCCGTCACAGACGGTTCCGATCCCGAGGTCCTCCGCCGTCTCGATCATGCGACCGAGGCGCATCGTCCGGCAGTGATAACACCGATCGTCGTCGTTCGCGACGAACTCCTGGCTATCCAACTCGGAAAAGGAGACGATCTCGTGGCGGACCCCGATCTCGCTCGCGACGCGTTTCGAGTCCGCCAGTTCGGCCTCGGGGAGGGTCTCGCTTTTGGCCGTGCAGGCGACGGCGCGATCGCCGAGGGCTTCGTGAGCGAGCGCGGCGACGACGCTCGAATCCACGCCGCCGGAGAAAGCGACGAGCACGCCGTCACGCTCGGCGAGGTCCGCGCGTGCCGCGGCGATTTTCGCATCGGTGGTCTCGGCCATGAAGCCGCGTTCGCCCCCGCGGGACAAAAGCGCATTGTCCGTGCCGACGGCCACGAGCATCGACCGCAGTATCGGCGGGGGACCGGCCCGGTAGCGCCGACGAACACGGGCCGCGGCCGACCGGATGGCGGGAGTTCCCGAGAGGTTTGGTTCTGCGGGGGGACAGTACGGACGTGGACATCGATAGCATGTGTTCACCTATTGGTATCATTTCTCCGTGGCTACGTTCCTCACTCGTGGCTCACGACGATTGACACACTCTAATAGCCGGCTCGTCGGCCCGTTGAGTTCCCCATTACAATATCGGTGCTCTATTCCCACTATTGCTAACGTTCGGGTGGCGTAAGTACCCAAAACCGACAAGTTCATACGTTGAGTTACTATCACGCGCGCGGCCCATTCCCGTTCGACCTGCTCACCTTTCGGGACGGCCGCGTGACCCGTCCCCACGCCCGCCCGGCGTTCGCACCACCACCACCACCACCGCCCGCCGGGCGGGTAGGGTTTCTACCGCCTTCGGCGATAGAACCACGATCCGACGATCGATCGGAGTATTCGGGACGCCGAACGACCGCCGCCGAGGGAGTCGACGTTGAAGACCGACTAATGCGGATCGAAGCGAGCCGGGACTAACCACCGGTGCTCGAAGCCGTGCTCTCCGAACCGATTTAGTCCCCCCAACGTAAACGCCGGTTGTGACCGATACGGGGGAGGGTAATGGCGAACGTATCCGTGGTGACACACGACCCTTCGAGTCGATCCCGGGCGTCGGCGAGAAGACCGCGACGGCGCTGGCCGAACTCGACGACCCCGAGCGCGCGCTCGAAGCCGGCGACGTAGCAGCGCTCGCGAGCGCCCCGGGGATCACCGACGGTCGCGCGGCACGCATCGCCCGGGCAGCAGTTCGCCGAACTCACGACGATCCGGGCGACTTCCTCGCGACCGACCGAGCTACCGAGCTCTATCGCGTGGCTCTAGACCTGCTTCGGGAACGGGCGGTCACCGACTACGGCGAGAAACGGCTCGAAACGTTCTATCCGAGCGGCGTCCCCTCGCGGATCGAGGAGGTGAGAGCGTTCACCGAGCGTGCGCTCACCCGCGAGCCCGATCCCGACGTGCTCGACGCGCTCGACGGGGTCTCGCGCCTCTCGGCCCCGAGCGACCCCACGGTTCGCGAGCGCTGTCTCGCGACGACCGACGCCGAGACCTACAGCGCTGCCCGCGAGCAGGTCCCCGAACTCTCGGTCGAACTCGTCGAGGACGCCCGTGACCTCGCGGAACTCGCCCGCGGGTACGCGACCGTGATCGCCCTCGACGAGGCCTTCGCCGGCGTGGACGTCGAGGGCGACGTCAGAGTCCTCCCCGACGTGCTGGAAAACCCACAGGAGGTCGTCCCCGAGCGAACGTTGTCGTTTTTCGCTCGCAATCGCGAGGCGCTCCGGGCGGCCGCGGCGGTCGGCCGTCTCGCGGATCTCGATCCGTCGTGTGACATCGACGCACTGGAGCGTGGACTAGAACGCCTCGAAGCCGACGGAACGGTCGCCGACGACGAGGAACTCGACCGGCTCTCGAAAGCGGCCGCCGACCTGGAAGACGCCCTGACGACGGCCGAGAACGTCGCCGACGATCACCTCAAGGAAGCGATCGCCGAACGCGACGTGACGATCGAGGGCGGCGACCTGCTCTCGCTCGTCGAGCGCGGCGCGGGCGTCGATTCGTTGCTCTCGCGGGAACTCGAAGCCGAGTACGCCGCGGCGATCGAGGCCGCTCGTGGACATCTGATCGACGCCCTGGCGCTTCGCGAGGACGAAGCCGATCTCGCCCGGCGGGCCTTCGACGACGAGCCGACCTACCCGGTGACGCGCGAGTCGGAACCGGTTTCGCGCCTGCGCGAGCGCCTCGAAGCCGCCCGCGACCGCCGGGCCGCCCGACTCAAACGCGATCTCGCCGCCGATCTGGCGGGCATGCGCGACGACTGTGAGACCCTCGTTCGCCGGGCGCTCGAACTCGACGTCGAACTCGCGCTCGCGCGCTTCGCCCGCGATTTCGACTGTACGATGCCCGTCTTCGAGGGATCGGGGTTCGCGATCGAGGGAGGAAAGTCGCCGTTGCTCGACATTCCCTTCGAGGACGTCGAGCCGATCGACTACGCCGTTTCGGGCGTTACCCTCCTATCGGGCGTCAATAGCGGCGGGAAGACCTCGACGCTCGATCTCGCCGGGCTGTGTGCCGTCTTAGCGCATATGGGGCTTCCCGTTCCGGCCCGGGAGGCACGCTTCGAGCGGATCGATCGCCTGCACTACCAGGCCAAATCTCAGGGTACGCTCGACGCCGGCGCGCTCGAGGGCACCCTCCAGGAGTTCGCCGGCCTCGCGACCGGAGGCGGGAAACGGCTCGTTCTCGTCGACGAACTCGAAAGCATCACCGAACCCGGCGCGAGCGCGGTCATCATCGCCGGTATCTTAGAGACGCTGACCGAGCGGGAAGCTACCGCGGTGTTCGTCTCCCACCTCGCCGGGGAGATCCGCGAGGTCGCCGATTTCCCGGTCGCGGTGGACGGCATCGAGGCCGTCGGCCTCGTCGACGGCGAACTGCAGGTGGACCGATCGCCCAAAAAGGACCTGCTCGCGCGATCGACGCCCGAACTCATCGTCGAGAAACTGGCCGAGGAGGCGGACGGGACAAGCGAAGGAAACGAAGTAGGGTCCCAAGAGCGTGACGAGGGGCTCTACGACCGCCTCCTGACGAAGTTCGACGCGCGCGAGTCGGGTTGAGCCGGCGACCGACGATCCGCCATGTGGCTCCGAGCGTAGCCTGCATGCCATAGCCATCGCTTCCGGCCGCCTCGACCGGTTTCGGCTCGACAGGACGAAAGCCTCAAGACCACTACCACCGAGGTGAAAGTGATGAGCGGGGACGACGGGGACATGCTGGGGTGGGACGAGTCGGTCTTCCGTGACGAGCACGTCTTCGAGATCGATTACCTGCCCGAGGCCTTTCCCCACCGCGAGACGCAGATGCGAAACCTCCAGTACGCACTGCGCCCCGCCGCACGCGGGTCCCGGCCGCTCAACGTGATGGCTCACGGCCCGCCGGGCACCGGCAAGACCACCGCGGTCCAGAAACTGTTCGGCGAGTTGCGCGCTGAAACCGACGTCGGAGTCGTCCGCGTCAACTGCCAGGTCAACGCCACCCGTTACTCGGTGTTCTCGCGCCTGTTCGAGGGGGTGTTCGACTACGAGCCGCCCTCCTCGGGTATCTCGTTCAAGAAGCTGTTCTCACAGATCACCGACCGCCTCGTCGAGACCGGGGGCGTCCTCGCCGTCGCGCTGGACGACGTGAACTACCTCTTCTACGAGGACGAGGCCTCCGACACGCTCTA
>PXQR01000003.1 GCA_003021235.1 Halobacteriales archaeon QH_6_64_20
ACTGCGACGGGGCCGACGCTTCAGTCGCTCTCGCCTTCGCGTTCGCCTTCGCCCCCGTTTTCGCCGAGATCGAACGTCGATTCGAAGCGCTCTTCGATCTCCTGGGTCGTCTCCTCGCCGGCGGGTTCGCTGGTTTCCGAGGCGGAGAGCGCATCGATTACCGACTCCGCCTCGCCTCTCGACAGACCGACGGACCGTGAGTCCGAGTCCCCCGTTATATCCAGATCTCCCTCGAAGCTTCCGGGGGTCATATCGGTGAAGTCACCCTCGTCGTCTCCGCGCTCGCCGAGTCCGAACTCCCGCTGAAACTGCCTCGCGATGTTTTCGAGTCTTTCCTCTTCCCGTCTGTCTTTCGTCGGTTTGTCACGTTCGAGAGCGGACACGATCGTTCTCGCTTCGCCCTCGTCCACTTCGATCGATCTCTGTTCGCTTTCGTCCATAGCGATTTTCCCCGACAGGTCGATTCGCGTCCTACCCGGAAATAAGTACGCTCACAGGGGACTCCGCGTTGGGCGAAGCCCCCTCGTCGCAAACCACGAGGGAACAAGGAACGATGTGAACGAAGAGCCGTCTCAGGAACTCTGGATCCGCGGCGCGAGCATATACGTGACCGACCCCTCGCCTTCGGCGACCTCGAAGTGCATCTTCAGGGGGAACTCCTCCCCCAAGTCGACGGCGACCTCGCCGTTCGTAGGAATGGCTCGGTTCATGTCTTTCAAGTAATCGAGGCTAAAGAGCGAGCGAGCCGGGCCGGCCTGTAGGTCGATCAGGTCCTCCTCGTCGAGTTCTAAGTGAACGTCGTCGGTGTCGCCCTCCGCCTCGACGTAAAACAGGCCGTCGTCCTCGCGGACCCCGAGCGCGATGTGATCGGAAACCATGTCCGCGGCCGTCACCGCCCGGTCGATGTCCCGGCCCTCGATGACGACTCTCGCCGGGAGATCGAGATCGGGGATGTCCGGTTCCTGACGAATGGAATCGGGATCGATGAGCGCGAGCGTATATTCGAGGCCGTCGAGACTGAGGTGCAGTTTTCGGGTCTCCTCGTCGAGTTCCATGTGGACCAGTCCCCCCGAATCGGCCATCCCGGCGATGTCTTCGAGCCGGGAGAGATTGACCCCGATCACGCCGCCGTCGGCCTCGTAGGACTCGAAGGCCGCCGCGTCGAGCGTGAGGTCGACCATGCCGACGTTGGCCGGATCGACCGCCCGGACGGCGAGGCCCTCCTCGTTGCAGTGGAGACGGCACTCCTCGACCAACACGCTCACGGAATCGAGCGCCGTCCGGAGCGTATCGGCGCTCACGATGGCGTTGAACATTTAGGTGTGGCTACGAAATCCCGGTTTAAAAAGACTCCCGTTACCGATCGCACTCTATGGGACGGCCGGACGCCGACGGTCGGTGGCTGATGTGGCGTCTCGAGAACGATCGACGGCGATCGAATGGGAAGGGCAATACGTCATCGGGTCCTTTTTTCGTACTAATGTGGCCCTGGGGACACCTCGCGGTCGGTTACCTCCTATACACGGCGCTCGTCCGGGTTCGGACCGGTCGCCCGCCGAGCGGTCCGACGGCCCTGCTCGTCGCGTTCGGGACCCAGTTCCCCGACCTCGTCGACAAGCCGCTCGCGTGGTGGCTAGGGGTACTCCCGCACGGCCGAACGGGCGCACACTCGTTGCTCACCGTCGCGATCGTCGTTACGGTGGTCCACGCTCTCGCTCGCCGCCGGGACGCAACGGACCTCGCGATCGCGTTCTCGTTCGGCTACGCTACCCATCCGTTCGCTGACGCCCTACTGACCCTCGTACAGGGCCATACCGAGTACGTCGCGTACCTCCTCTGGCCGCTGTTCGAGCTCCCCCGCTACGAGACGAGCGCGATCGTGCTCGCGAGCGCCGGCGAGTTCGAACTCACCGTCTACGCCGTAGCACAGCTCGGCCTCGCGCTCGTCGCTTTCGCCGTCTGGGTCCAGGACGGGAACCCCGGACTCGATACGCTTCGCCACTCACTCGGCATCGGGGACGAGCGCGACCGTGATCCGGGCCTCGATCGCTGATTCGTCGAAGCGATCGATCCTCCGGTCGCCGCCTCGTGACCCGACGACCAGCGGTCGACCGGCGATAACCGGCCGGCAGGTGCTCGTCGAGTCGGATCGGGTCCAGTCCGATCGGGTTCGATTAGGTCCGGCACCGTGCAGTCGGGAGCCGGTGCCGTGCGGCCGGCTTCGTAGGCTTCCCGCTCGACGGGAACGACGTGTCGACCATGACGAACGGGAGACAGGAGACGGTTTCGACGAAGGAACGACGCCGTCGCCAGGATTCGAACCTGGGACTACTTCGTGGCTGCGGCGCGAGGCGACCTCGACGCCCTAACAGCGAAGCGCTCTACCAACTGAGCTACGACGGCCTACCCCGAGTAGTCCCCTGTTCGTAAAAATCGGTTTCGCTTTCCGTCCGTCCCCACCTACACCGTGCGCTCGCCTCGACGCCGTGTTCCCGGCGGAGGTTCGGGGGACCGGGACCCGGAGGACTCGGGGACGTCTCCGAAGCGGGCCGTAACGTCGGCTTCGGTGCTCGCGTAGCGGGACGACCGACGGAAAGCGGTTTGAGCGACGACGGCGAACGGACGGCATGGACGAGCGAACGACGGCGACGGGCGAGCGGATCCACCTCGCTCGATCCGAGGCCGAGCGCGGGTCGAAAGGACCGTTCGTGATCGCTTACGCCGACCCCGAGGGAACGGAGTCCTGGGGGTATTTCTGCGCCGTCTGTGAGTCGACGGAGACGGCGATGGACACGATGGGCCGGATCAAGTGCGGTCGGTGCGCGAACGTCAAAAAGCCCGACGAGTGGGACGCCGCTCACGAGTGAGAGCGCCCACCCCACCCCTCCTCTCCTCGACCGCGCTCGGCGTGCGCTCGCCGTCCCTCGATATCCGCCGACACCCCGGTAACGTGGTCGATCGGAGCCGAACCGCTGGCGACGAGCACGATCGGTACCCTCGGTCGCCGATCACGTCACGTTTCGGAGAGGTAAGAACGTTTATTGACCAAGGGTAACTATTTCTTGTCGGATGGTAGCTGTCACCACGCGGCTGATCGAACGGGCCGAGGAGGTGTTCACCGACCTCGGGTACACGGTATCGGGTAGCGCGCCGGAACTCCGCGCGGAGCGAAAGTGGCGCGTCGTTGAGGTGCGAGCGCTCGACGATGCCACGGACCTCCCCGAAAGCGGCGACGGCGATCTGCACTGTTTCGTCGCGTCGGAGCACCGGGCGAACACGCTCAGAGAGGAAATCCTCGATATCGCTCCCGAGTACGACTGGGCGATCCTCAGCCTGGCCGACGCCGGAACTGGAACTGGAACTGCAACCGGGACCGGCCTCAGTTACGAAGTGCTCCACCCATAGCGAACGCCGTCGCTCGCAGGGGTCGAGGGGTTCCGACCAGCGAGCGGAGCGACCCGGGAGCGAACGCGACGCCTCCCTCGATATCGGCGTTTGAAGGCTCGATCAGGAGGCGTGTATGCTCGCTCGACCCCGAACGGAGACGTGTTCGTCGGTCACGGACTGCTCGCGTTCGCGGGCATCGCCGGTGTCGCCGCCCTGCTGGGGTACCGCCGGGAGCGGGCGCTCGCGCTCGGAGTCGTACTCGGCGTCTCGTCGGCTTCGAGAGCGAAGTCGAGCGGAACTGATCGGCGGCTGGTCGCCGACCGGCCGCTGATGTGGCCGGACGAGCGGCCACCGCGTGCCGACGAACCGCCCGCGACGATCCGCTCGGTACCGCGCTGACCGGTCTGATAGCGGTCACGCTCGCGCTGATCGCGGACACGGCGACGTACGTCTACGCGGTCTGAGCGGGTCGAACGCGGGAATGACGAGCGCCGACCGCCGGTATCGGTTCGGCCCGAAAAGGGGCGACGGGTGACACAAGGCCCACGTTTAAACGATCGCCGGGCGAACGGGGGCGTGCGATGGTATACAAGAAGATCACGCTCATCGGATCGAGTACGGAGGGGTTCGACGCGGCGGTCGACGACGCGATCGCCCGCGCGGAAGACACCTTGGAGAACGTCCACTGGATCGAAGTCGAGAGCCAAGGCGTCGAACTCGCGAACGTCGACGACCGCGAGTACCAAGCGACCGTCGAGGTCGCCTTCCAGATCGACTGATACCCGTCCTCGGTCGGCTATCGGTCGTCGGCTATCAGTCTCGATCGACTGCGATCGGGGTCGGAAACCGGGGATCGACGATCGAAGACGCATTAGCTTGTCCGCGGCGCTCGGCGTTCGAGTGGGTTCTATAGATACGAGTCGTCGTCGGCTCTCGCCGATCGCGGCGTGTGTGAGTTTCCACACTCCGCACACTCGATCCGTCCGGACTCGTCGACCGCCGTATCGAGCGAGCCGCAGTTGGCACAGTAGTAGCCGTATCGGTCGGCGTGTGCTTCGTCGGCGTACGCGACGAGAAAGGGCGCCTCGGTGCCCGATTCGATTTCCTCGCGATCGAGATACACCTCCGTGCCGTCGTCGGTCGTTGCGACGGTGTTTCCCTCGCGCGTCTCGGTGTCCGGCAGGTCGGCGTCGGTAACGTCCGTTTCGTCCGCCGCGTCCGAGTCGTCCCGGTCGGCCGGCCCCGTCGATCCGGGCTCGGTAGCGTCGTCGGTTGACTCGGCCGCTGCCGACTCCGTGTAGACGTGCTCGACGAACGACTCCTCGCCGATCTCGATCTGGCGTTCGTCGGTTCGTTCGAGCCCACAACGTTCGAAGAAGGTTCCGCCCTCGGTGTTCGCTTCGAGTGCAGTGGCTCTAACGTAGTCCGCACCGGCTTCGCGCAGACGGTCGGTGCCTCCCTCGAACAGCCGAGTGCCGACGCCCATCCCGCGGTGTTCGGGATCGACGAACAGCCAGCGGATCTCGCCGGCGTCCTCGCGGCTCTTTCCGAGAACGAAGCCAACAGTAGTATCCCCGTCGGTGGTATCGCTCTCGCCGTTTTCGGCGACCAATACTACCGTATCGTCGCTTTCGAACTCGTCCTCTAAGGTTTCGGGCCCGAAGCGCGACTCGACGATGATATCGAGTTGCTGAGGCGTGAGCGTGTAGGCGGCGGTCATCGCGTTTCGGGCGAGTTCGTGGAGGCGCGTGGCGTCCGCCGTCTCACCGTCGCGTAGTCCCATGCCCGGATTCGGGACCGCGATCGATACAAGCAATCCCCATGTTCACGCGCGTTAGGGACGAGCAACAACCGACAGAGTGAGCGATGCTCCCTCACCATCGAGAAGGGTTTCGTGCGCCCTCGACGCGAACTCACGAAAACAACGTCGAAACCGAGAACGAAGTGGGCGAGGGGATTACGTTCGGAAGCTCTCGCCGCAGCCGCACTCGGAGACGACGTTCGGGTTCTCGACGTGAAAGCCCGCGCCCTGGAGACCCCCCTCGTAGTCGAGCAGGCTGTCTTCGATGTATCGCATACTAGCCGGATCGACGAACACCCGTAGGCCGTGATGTTCGTAGATCTCGTCGTCGGCTTCGGGTTCGACGTCGAAGCGCATCCCGTAGGAAAGACCCGCACAGCCGCCCTGCTGGACGAACAGGCGCAGTCCGGCGATATCGGTGTCGTAGTCCTCGCCGCGAAGCAATCCGGTTGCCTCCTCGGCGGCGGTCTCGGTGACCTCGATCTTCGGGACCGATTCGGCGGCGGCATCCGTGCTCATACCTCCCGTACTCGCCCCGAGGCTGTTAACGCTGACGCCGAGCGTGTCGGGCGACCCCAGCCTACGACGCCACCGAAGCGTCCGATAGCGTCGGTACTACGGCTCGGGGCGGCGAGGAAAGCGCGGAGGTCGTCGCCATTGAACGTCCGGATCGCCGTTCGCTCAGTCGGCGACGAGTGACCGGCCGACATCGTGAACCCGCTCGTCTCGCTTGAAGCCTCCCCGCTACCAGTGTTGACTTTCTCCCTAATCCACACTACCAATTCATCAGACGGTGCGAAAGCCCTGTTCTTGTACTCTGTTCATCCAAAAGGAAATTGCCAGGGGGCCGAGCGGATTATGCCCTATTTGGACGGAACATCCTCTGGATTTTCAGCGGAACCCTCATACAATCAGTACCTGTGATTCCACCGATGGAGTTCCGTAAGGGTGCGCCCGAAGATGCCGCGTCAGTGCAACGGGTCGCCCGAGAGTCCTGGCACACAGCCCACGATCATATAATCGGCGAGAATGCGGTTGAGGATCTGCTTGATGAGTGGTACAGTCAGGATGGACTCGAAGAGTCTATTGACCGCGAGGACGCCCCGATGTTTCTTGCCACCGATGACGGCGAAGTAATCGGATTCGCGCAAGGGGGACCGAGCGAAGATGGTCC
>PXQR01000004.1:0-13694 GCA_003021235.1 Halobacteriales archaeon QH_6_64_20
GCCGGGCGGACTCGGACCCCTCGCGGATCGGCGGGTTCTGATCGGCTCGGTTGCTTCTTCCTGTGAGGGCCGTATTAAGTTAGCGGCAACGAGACAGAAGAGCGGTACAGAACGGTAAAAAACCCCCCGACACGCTCGGCTTCTGCTCGCGGGCCTCGCGAGGGGGTTTCACCACCTCGACCTCGCGGCGCGTAGCGCCGCGCACTGCCCGTTCGCAGGTCCGTGGGATTCGGCGAGTCCCACGCTTATCACGAAACGGCGTTCTGTTACGCCTCGGTGACGCGCCGGTCGACGCCGTCGGCTTCCAGCACCTGCTCGGAGAGTTCGGTCCCCAATCCTGGGCCCTTGGGGAGCAATAGGCGGCCGTCAGCGGCGTCGGCGGGCGTTGCCACGAGGTCGCGGTGCCACCCGTTATACCGCCCGCGAACCGATTCCATGATCATGAGGTTCGGCGCGGCCGCCCCGAGGTGGAGGTTCGCGAAATGGAGGACCGGGCCGCCGCAGTTGTGCGGCGCGAAGGGCACCTGGTTGGCTTCGGCCATCGTCGCCACCTTCTTCGCTTCCGTGAGCCCGCCCAGCCACTCGATGTCGAACATCGCCACGTCGACGGGCACCCGTGAGAACAGGTGATTGTAGTCGTATTTCGTCATCAGGCGCTCGGAGACGTTCACCGGGAGCGACGTTTCGCGGGCGACCTCCCGATAGGTCTCGATGTCGCCGATTTCGAGCAGTTCCTCGAGCCACATCGGACTGTACTGTTCGAGATGGTGGGCGATCCGTTTCGCACAACTCGCGTTCCAGAGGCCGTGAAACTCCATCGCCACGTCCATCGCGTCGCCGAGTTCCTCCTTGATCTGCCGGAGCGGTCTTGCTCCTTCGCGGAGGTCCGCGGGCGAGACGTACTGGCCGTCGTTGGCATAGGCGATATCGTCGTACGGCCAGATCTTCATCGCCTCGATACCCTCGTCCAAGAGGCTCTCGGCGAGCGCGACGGGTTCGTCGAGAAAGTCGTACTCGCCCTCGTAGCAGGTGTTGTACGTCCGCAACGATTCTCGTACCTTGCCGCCGAGTAGCTCGTAGATCGGTAGATCGGCCTGCTTGCCCTTGAGGTCCCACAGCGCGACGTCGATCGCCGAGAGCGCGCGCATCTCCGCGCCGCCGTACCCGCCCCAGTAGTTCGCGTGCCGGAAGACGTCGCGCCAGATCCCCTCGATCGCGCCCGCGTCCCGACCGAGGAGTTCGGGCGCGATGTGCTCGTGGATCACCGCCGCGTCGACAGCCGGACGGGGATAGGTCTCCCCGAGGCCGACGATACCCTCGTCGGTATGGACGCGGACGAACAGCAACCGTCGATAATCGTCTGCGATCTCGCCGACCCAGCCGGTCTCCTCGAACTCGATGTCCGCGAGGCCGAGCGTCTCGACGCCAGTGATCTCCATGCGAACCCGCCTCGCTGTGGATACATATAGCCCCTGCCGACACGGGCGAAAAACGATGCGCGATGTGAGAGCGTTCGCATCGACGAGTCGAAGACCGACGAACGGACGGAACTCGGCTAAAACGTGCCGAACTCGTGGTAGGCGTCGAGCGGGTCGGTTCCCTCCCGGACGGCCTCTCGTATCTCGTCTTCGGTGCCGGCTTTCGCCTCGGCGCGTTCGAGGACGTCCTCTGCGACGTCCTGGGGCACGCAGACGACGCCGTCGACGTCCCCCACGAGGACGTCGCCCGGTCGCACTTCGACGCCGCCGACGCGGGCGGGGACGTCCCACTCGTCGAGTCGCCAGCGCGGGGGTGCGTCCGCGGGCGTCCGATAGCGCGAGAAGACCGGAAAGCCCTGTTCGAGGACGAAGCGAGCGTCGCGGACGCCGCCGTCGATGACCGCGCCCCGACAGCCCCCGGCGGCGAGCGCCGTCGTCGACAGTTCGCCGAGGTGTGCCGCCGTATCGTCGTTCGTCTCGTAGGCGACGACGCCATGTTCGGGTGCGTCGCCGAGCATCCGGAGGAAGCGTTCGATGTTCGCCTCGTAGTCGGTTCTCCTGTCGGGGTGGCCCCGGATGGGGAACGCGAGACCCGCCATCCGCGTGTCGGTCGTCAGCGGGCCGATTTCGCTCGATAGGGTTCGCCGTTCGTAGCCGAGAGCATCGAGGCTGTCGGCCACTGCGCCCGGATGAAGTCGTTCGTATCGGTCACAGAGATCGCCGTCGTCGAGTGCCATGCACCGTCTGCACCGCTGATTCGGATAAGTCTTCGCCCGCCCGGTTCGCTCGCCGGTAGGGCCGGTTGCGGCGATCCGACGACAGCGGGGCGAGGGACTATGACGGAGGCTCGCGTGCCATCGCCTGCCATGAGCGAACGATTCGACGGCGAGACGGCCATCGTCACGGGTTCGAGCAAGGGTATCGGGAAGGAAATCGCAACGGCGTTCGCCCGAGAGGGCGCGAACGTCGTTACCAACTCCCGGTCGGACGATCGGGCCGCGGCGGCGGCCGCGGAGATCCGCGAGGACGTCGAGGGAGCCTCGATTCTCGCCGTCGAGTGCGACGTGACCGAGCCCGAGTCGGTGTCGGCGCTCGTCGACGCGACGGTCGAGGAGTTCGGCGCGCTCGACGTGATGGTGAACAACGCGGGGATGACGATCGTCGACCCGGCCGAGGAGCAGAGTCCTGAAAGCTGGCAGCGGGTGATCGACGTCGACCTCTCGGGCGTCTTCTACGGCTCCCAGGCCGCGGGTCGGCGGATGATCGAACGGGGAACGGGTGGTGCCGTCGTCAACGTTTCGAGCATGATGGGACGGATGGGTCTCGGCGGGCGCGCACCCTACTGTGCGGCGAAAGCAGGCGTCGACAACCTCACCCGCACGCTCGCCGTCGAGTGGGCCGAACACGACGTCCACGTCAACGCCCTGGCCCCGGGCTACGTCCACACGGCGATCACCGACCAGTCGATGGAGTCGGCCGGGTACACGGCCGAGGAAGTCCGGAACCGAACGCCGCTCGACCGGTTCGGCACGCCCGAGGAGATGGCCGAGTGTGCGCTTTTCCTCGCCTCGCGAAACAACTTCGTGACCGGCGAGGTCCTCACGGCCGACGGTGGGTGGACGGCGTTCGCCTGGGGGAGTCGAGGCCCGTAAGGCTCGGTCGGGTCACGTCGATACCGGGAACCGACTCGGACGACTCAGGTAGCGTCGGCGGCGAGGTCGGGCGCTACGTCGGCGAGTGCCCCGTCGAACGCCGCGACGAGCGCGTCGATCTCCCCCTCGCCCATCGGCGTCGAGAGGTTCATCAGCCCCCGGGGAGCGACGAGGACGTCCCGGTTGCGAAGCGCGAGGAAGAAGCGTTTCGTGATCGCCTCGTGCGTCGTCCCGGACGCGGCGTCGGTCACGGCCTCGTCGGTGAAGTGAACGTTGCAGAAGGAGCCGTCGCCGGTCACCTGCATCGGGAGATCGGCGTCCGCACAGACCGCGCCGAGGCGCTCGCGGGCCGTTCCCCCGAGGTCGTTCAGTCGGTCGATGGCGTCGGCGTCGAGCGCGTCGAGGGTCGCGATCCCGCCGGCCATCGTCGCCGGGTTCGCGTTGAACGTTCCGGAATGGGTGACCGACCCGCGAGCGGGGTCGAACACCCCCATCAAATCCTCTCGCCCGCCGAACGCGCCCGCGGGGAGACCGCCGCCGATGAACTTCCCGAACGCGGTCAGGTCCGGCGTCACGCCGTACCGCTCCTGTGCGCCGCCCGCCGCGAGGCGAAAGGTCATCACCTCGTCGAAGACGAGCACCGTGTCGGTCTCGGCCGTCAGGTCGCGTGCGGCCTCCAGATACCCCTCGGCGGGCGGGATCATCCCGGCGTTGCACATCATCGGATCGACGATGAAACAAGCCAGGTCGTCGCCGCGACGTTCGAAGGCCTCGGCGAGGGCGTCGGTGTCGTTCCACGGCACGGTCGAGACCCGCTCTTCGACGCTCGCCGGGATCCCGGGGTTCTCCCGGCCCGCGCCCTCGACGCCGACGAGTACGGTGTCGTGGGTGCCGTGGTACGCGCCGTCGACTTTGAGCACGTGGTCGTTTCCGGTGGAAGCGATAGCGGCCCGGATCGCGTTCATTGTCGCCTCGGTGCCGGAGTTGGTGAAGCGAACCGACTCGACCGAGGGGGTCCGTTCGACGATTCGCCGCGCGAGGTCGGTCGCTTCCCTCGTGGGAGCGGCGAAGCCGTTGCCGCGGGCGAAGCGCTCGGTGACCGCCTCGACGACCGCCGGCGGCGCGTGCCCGAGGACCGATTGGGTGTAGTTGTTCAGAAAGTCGAGCAACTCCTCGCCGTCGGCCGTCGTGAGCGTACACCCCGACGCGTCCTCGACGAACGTCGGGTACGGGTCGAAGTACGTCACCTCCCGCGTGTCGCCGCCGGGCAGATACTGGTTCGCCTCCGCGAACAGCCGTCCCGATTCCGGTGTCTTCCGTTCGTATTCCTCGATCGGATCGGACATAGACCGTCCGTTCGGAGAGCGAGAACATAGTCCTGTTCCTCGGTACCACCGACCGTGAGAGGACAGGGCTATTAACCGTCCCGATGCAACCGTCTCACATGGGTGACGTCACTGTGGAGTCGGTGGAGGCGATCGGCGTTCGCGCGCCGCTCGACGAGGCCTTCGGCTACTCGCAGGCGTGGGTCGAGGATCGAACGGCGACGCTCGTTCGGATCGAGGCGAGCGACGGTACCGTCGGCTGGGGGGAGTGCTGGGGGCCCGTCGCCGGAACCGGCGAGGTGGTCGAGTCGGTGCTCCTGAGGTCGGATAGCTTGATTCGTCATGCATAGAAACCTATGAAATTTAAACTAACGAGGGTGGTCTCGTCATTCTCCGCAGATGAATATTCGTCTCTTAGATTTCCAGCAGAGAGAACGGGCTTTCGTGAGATAGGCAATTACTCCGAGAGCGACCGCGAACGCTGCTCCTTGCATGAGCGTTGGAACGAGCTTGTTCCCGTTGTAGAGGACGAACCCGGTCCACGCCACGAACCACCCGACAATGAAAGCAACTGCCCAGCGGACAGCAGCAGGGTCCAAGCCGAGATAGTGAAAGTGCTCCCACCAGGAGTCGTTGGCCATCTCAGTTCGCGGTGGCGCTCAGTTGCGAGTTGTCGCTGAGTTCATCGAACAGATTCACCACACGCTGGTGAATGTCGTCTCGAATCGAACGTACCGTGTCGATGTCCTCTCCATGCGGATCGGGGAGATCCCAATCGCGGACGTCGACCGTAGCATCCGCTTCGTCAACGTCGAGCGTCGAACAGCCCATCGTCGCCACGTACCTACATGAACGGAGTTCCTCATTCGTGATTTTGCGAGGCGTCCACTCCGAGAGATCAAACCCTTCTTCGCGCATGACTTCGATGATGCCCTCGTGAACGTGGTTCGCTGGGTGAGTCCCACCGGTGAGAATTTCCACGGTGTCGTCGAGGTTTCGGCGCTCGCGTTCGCGCTCGGCGAATGCGGTTGCCATCTGCGAGCGTCCAGCGTTCTGGACGCACATAAACGCGAGTCGAATCGGGTCGGCCGCATCAGTAGTGGTAGTCATTGGTGTAGTGGGATTAATCGTCAGACGTCGCCTCGGACGGAGATGCGTCGGGACTGCCAGTCCCGGCTCCACTCCAGTCGAGCTTGCGCTGGAAATAGAGTGCAACGTTGACTAACGCGAACAAGACGGGCACTTCGATGAGCGGGCCGACGACGGTCGTGAAGGCGACGCCGGAGCCGACACCGAACACGGCGACCGCGACCGCGATGGCCAGCTCGAAGTTGTTCGAGGCCGCTGTGAACCCGATGGCGGTCGTCGTCGAGTAGTCTGCGCCGATGCCCTTCCCCATGCCGAAGCTCACGAAGAACATCACCGCGAAGTAGATCGTCAGCGGCACGGCGATCAACAGGACATCTGCGGGTGCAGCAACGATGTTCTCGCCCTGCGTGGCGAACATCACGATGACAGTGAACAGCAATGCGACCAGTGTCAGGGGGTCGATCTTTGGGATGAACTCCTCGTCATACCACTCTTCGCCCTTGGTGCGCGTGCCGATATACCGCGTGAGGAATCCGCCGACAAACGGAATCCCGAGGAAGACCACGATGGCCCGGAACACCTGCATCGGCGTGATGTCGAAGGTCGTGATGCCGGCGACGAGTGAGTCCATTCCCAGCAGCGGAGGCAGGAACAACCCGAAAAACCAGACGTACACGCCATAGGTGACGATTTGGAAGAGGCTGTTGAACGCGACTAACCCGGTGACGTATTCAGGCGAACCTTCGGCGAGTTCGTTCCAGACGAGTACCATTGCGATACAGCGGGCCATCCCGATGAACACGAGGCCAAGGAAGAACGCGGGGCGGGCTGGCAGACCGGGGACGAGTCCGCTGAAGAAGACGACTGCCAGCGTAAACATCAGCGTCGGGCCAATGAGCCAGTTCTGGATGAGGCTCAGCCCGAGTACGCGCCAGTTGCTGAACACCGTCCGGAGCTGGGAGTAGTCCGCCTTCGCCAGCGGCGGGTACATCATCAATATGAGGCCGATCTCCACGAGGTGGAGGTTCTGAATCGGTTCGGTTACCGATGGGGCAATATAGCCCAGTCCCACGCCGACGGCCATCGCGCCGAATATCCAGACAGTGAGGTACTTGTCGAGAAAGTCCATCGAGCGCGGGTCGCCACACTGCGGACACGAGCAGTCCGGGCCGTGCTCGTGAGCATCGACATTACTCATCGGTCACGCTCCCTGCGAGGACAGTCACAAGGGTGATAGCACGGTTGGTAGCTTGGTATTTCTTCCAGCGTCCGTCCTTGCGTCCGGTCACGAGTCCCGCGTCGACGAGCGCCGAGAGCGCGTGACTAAGCCCGCTCTCGCTCACGTCGACGACGGCCTGGAGTTCACAGACACAGAGTTCTTCCCCGGCTGCTACGAGCACGCGAACGAGCGTGTAGCGCGTCTCGTTGGCGAGCGCGGCGAGCACGTCGAGTTCGGTGTCGACCTGTGCCGGGCCGAGTGCCGCTTCGAGCGTGCCGAGTTCGTCGAGTCGCCGGTCGACGTCCTCGTCTCGACACTCCCCGAGCTCGTCTTCGAGGTATCGCTGGAGTCGTTCAGTCGCTTGTGCCATGGAGCTTCAGTTGATTGTCTACTCAATTAATCGTTTCGATGCCAGCGTGAGTGATGCCTCTTTGTGTACTGATTCTTCCTGTACATCGTTTGATCGAGGGGACGAAAGGATTTTTATTTGAGAGAATAATAAATCATATCGTGTAATCAAAACAAGCCAACAGATCGATTCCAGATCGAGCAAGTGAAGCCAGCCGAAGGCAACGGGATGGGACAGAGTTCGTCGGTGGCTACGGAACGAAGACCGGCGACTCGGACCTCCGTTTCATCGAGGGACAGCTTCCCGAGCACGAAGGACGGGTCGAAAGCGACGAATCGCCGGCCCAGCAGCTCGAACTCGCCTTACGGAACCTCGAAGTCGAGCTGAATCAGCGCGGGCAGGGGATGGACGATGTGCTTCAGCTAACGCTGTATCTCACCGATATGGACGCCTGCGAATCGGTCAACGAGACCTACGAGCGATACTTCGAGGATACGTATCCGACGCGCACGACCGTCGGAGCCTGCGAACTACTCGGTGGTGCCACAGTCACCGCCGACGCGGCCGCCGCCCTCGAATAGCACCGAACAGACTGCTACGGATACGAAGCCGATCTCGGGCGCTCGTGATCTGGGCCGTCAGGACGACGAATCAGTGTTGTCACGGTATTGTCGGAAGTGAAGAGAGATGACTGACAGGCCAGCAGGGCAATTTAGACGATGAAGACATTGAATACGACACCAACGACGACACCGATTGCAACGACGGTGGTAGCGTAAACGACCAACAGCCGGCGCTTGAACAGTTTGTTTAAGAGAATCAAGTTCGGGATGCTGACACCAGCTCCGCCAACGACGAACGCGAGAACGGTTCCGATAGCGATCCCCTGATCGCTAAGGGAGGCGGCGATGGGCAACATTCCACTGAGGCTGACGTAGACCGGCGCACCGGCGAGTGCAGCCAGCGGCACGGCTAAGGGGTTCTCAGACCCGAGGACGGTCTGGAGTACGTCGACTGGGATGACGCCGTGGATCAGTGCCCCGATCACCATCCCGAGAACCAGATACGGAAGCGTATCGACGAAGAACGACCACGCATCACGCGCGGCACTCTCGATGTGCTGCCTGTGGGTCTGTTCGGTCTGTGCTGTTCCACTAGCACAGCAATCGACCGTCCCGCCGTCCGCTGCGACGGCTTGATCGGTATCGTCCGTAATGCGGACTTCTTTGACCTGTTCGGCCAATCCCAGCCGCCCGATCACGAGTCCACCGACGACCGCCGCGACGAACGTCATGACGATGTACCAGGCCATCACCTCGATGCCGAACAGGCCGACGAGCAACAATACGGCAATCTCGTTGACGAGCGGCGAGGCCAGCAGAAACGAAAATGCAAGTCCGAGCGGCGCACCTGCCTGCAACAATCCAGCCAGTACAGGTACCGTCGAACACGAACAGAACGGCGTCACTGCGCCCAGTCCGGCGGCAGCGACGTTCCCCGAACCTTCGTCGTGATCACGAAGCTTTCGTTCTACTTTTTCCGGTGGGAGATACTCCTGTGCGAGTCCCACAAAGAACGACGCCCCGATGAATAGCGGAACAAGGAGCACCACGAGGTGAATGAAGTAGTTCCACGAGTCGATGAGGCCGCTTTCGAGTCCCGCCGGAAGCATCTCAGGCGTCCTCCTGAATGGCGTGGGCGAGATCGAGTAGTTCGAGTGCCGCGGTATCGGCGATGCGGTAGTAGCTCCACTTGCCCTTCTTCCGCGATTTAACCAACCCTGCGTTCTTCAGCTTCCGGAGGTGCGTGGCGACCGTCGACTGCGGTGCATCGAGCACGATCTGCAATTCACACCCACAGCACTCGGACTCGCGGAGTGTTTCGAGAACGCGGAGACGGTCTTCGTTGGCGAGCGCCTTGAAGATGGCTTCTTGACCGGCAACATCCTGTTCGGGTTGGCGAGCGTCGCGCAGGGCGGCAATTCGTGCCTCCGGGTCGTCGTACAATCGGTCGAGCGCGCTGTAGGCTTCGTCGGGTGATGAGTCTGTCTGGGACATATCGTATCTTTGCGTTTCGTATCTATTCGCGGCAGTTCTCCGATTCGGTTTCGGCCGAATCCTGTGTGATTTCCTCGACAGTAGCCCCGCAGCAGTCGGATTCTGTGTCCTGCTCGTAGCGTGCTGTGAGACGATTCCAGATTCGACCGAGAGTGCTCTGTGACATCGCATCAAATCGTATTTTCGCAATCTATGTGAAGATTGCGGTGGGCGATACAGTCGTTGAGTGTTGATAGACGACGATCTCGATGGATACGTCGCGGATGTCACTACCATCGCGCAGTCACAGTGCGAGCATGCTACAGATTATGTCGGCGTCGAAACGCTGATTTGCGCCCTCCCGATCGACCTCTCACGTTCGCCGCGCATGATTCTCTCGCACAGGAATCGGGACCGTGTCCGATGGCGCTACTGGTGCGAGCATGCCTGCTCAAGGAGATCAACGGCTGGGACGAGACCGCCTTCCACGACCACCTACGGGTGAATCCCACGCTTCGTCAGGATCTCGGCTTTGAGAGCCTCCCGGATCAGTCGACACTCTGGCGGGGATGGAACGAACGCTTCAGCGAGGAACTCCGCGATGCCGTACAGGAGTGTGCTGGCGCGATTGTGAGGGCCGCGCGTGCATGTGAGGTTCCGCTCCCGGACCGGATCGGCAGTGGCGAAGCGGATGAACCAGACGCCGACGACCCTCCCGAACACCAGCTCGTCGCGGAGAAAACCGACGAGGTGTGGCAGCAGGCCAAGCCGTTCGTGACCGACGGCTTCAGGCTCGATCGCGGACAGAACTGGCAGATCCACGAGAACGCCTTCTGGGAACAGCACGCCTACATGGGGATGCGCGAGGGCATGTACGCTCGGAGCGGTCCGGGATCGTTCTCGCTCGACACGACCCGTGAGAAGATCCCGACCGGATCGACCCACCGCTACCAGATCGGCAGACTCTCGGTCGCGGAGATTCGGGAGATGCTACGCAACACTACCCGGATGCTGATCGCCCGCGCCCGCCAGAACGGCGAACTCGACGGGCCGGTCTTCGCAGCCATTGACGTGACCAAGGGCTTCCCGTTCACTGGTAACGTAGCGGACCACGAGGACGACATCCTCGGGTACAAGGACGGCAACGAGTACTACCAGTGGGCGGTACTCTGCTGTGTTGAATCCGGGGACAGCGTGGTGATCACAGTTTCTCGCAGAGGTGTTCGATGTTCGAGACGGCGAACATCAGGACGATTTCGCGAAACTCACGATACCAGAACTGCGCTCGCACGGCGGAGCCGAGCGAGCGCTTGGTTGAGGAGTACGACGTCTCAGCCATCCATCGCTGAGGGTACCCAGCGTCCCTGATCAAGGCGTTGTGGCCGATCGTCTCCGGCGACAATCCCCGTTCGAGAACGAGCGGATCGACGCCGAGCGTGTAGAACTCGAACTTGCTTATCCAGTCGTGAAATCCCTTGTCGACGGCGACTGAGAGCAGGTCGTCGGCGTTCCGCCGAACGACCTGCGGTCCGAGTTTCGTATCGTGGGACCACTCAGCCGAACACTGCAAATCCAGCACAGCAAGCGATTCCGTATCGGTGATTGTGGTGACTTTCACCGTCTGTACGTCTCGATCCAATCGTTTGAGATAGCACGACGAAGCATGACCACGCTCGAAGAACGTGCTGTCGAGAGCAACGTGGCCGGACTGCGGGTGTTGCTCCGCTGAAACGCGGAGCAACGCCCGCCAGACCCGCATTTCGAGCCGATCAAACGCTTTGTAAATCGTGGAGTAGTCGGGAACCTCGCTGAAATCGAGTTCGAGAATCTCGCGTAGTTCACTGAAACACCGAAGACGATTTTCCGTTTCGCGGTAGCTGTGGTCGTCTTCGAGGCGATAACAGTGAATGACGACATGTTTCCAGCGGGCGAGTCCGTTAGTGGATTCGCCCGCGTTCGGCCCCAAGGCTTGTTTGACCAGATGTTTACACGTCCGCATGAAGTCGAGGAGATCCACTTCGACCATATCGGTCTTCCTCGGCTTCGTCCTTACCGATGTAACGGTCTATCCCGCCGCAGTCCCTCGATTCAACAGAGCAGTCCCCTCGGGTAGTGTGGGATCGTGCGGACGTTTTCGCTCGCTCCGCACGATCATCCGTCGACGAAACCCATCGTCGGTCACCCGAAACGGTGGAACGCGACCCCGCAGGTCTCACAAGCCAGCCCCCGCTCGGGATCGTGGTCCCCGAGGGAGTGGCCGCAGCAGTCATCCAAGCGTCCCTCGACGACGTCGTCGCCGCAGGCGGGACACATTTCGAGGAACGCACACAGCGCGTTCGCGGCGACCGCGAGGTGCGCCGCTTGGAGGTCGGTGTCGGCGAGTGCCTCGACCGCGGCGACCTCCGTGATCGCAACCGGGCGGCGGATCCAGCGGGACAACCTCCCGTCACCGGAGACCACCAGAAACGCCTCCGACCCGGGCCGTTCGACCCGACCCGACGCGACCACCGGGACCGACTCGCGGGCCGCCGCCGCGAACTGGTCGTCCGGAGCGTCGGCGAGGGGATCCATCCGGTCGCGCCACGCGGCCTTGAAGGACTCGGTGACCCCGACGCGGTCGCCGTCGGCGGTCACGACATCCGCCTCGATCAGCGCTCGGAGGACCGCCTCGGTGTCCGCGGCGTCGTCGTCCAGATCCGAGAGCGCGTCCGACGCCGCAGGCGCGTCGTGATTGAAGAACCTCCCGGGGAGCGGTGCGACGAGCGCGGGGGCAAAGTATGGAGTAAACGGAAGCAGGTAGCCGCGCAGGGCGATAGCCGCCGCGCCGACGACCCCGACGGCCGCGGCGACGAGCGGCGCCCGAACGCTGATGAGGCCCACGACGACGAGGAGAACGACGGCGTTCACCACCGTACAGGCGCGGCATCGGTTCGAACCGGTGTACTCGGGTCGCCGGAGTCGGATGCGGTCGATCACAGGTAGATGAGGGGGACCGTGGTCACGTGAGGGTGTCGAGCGCTTCGAGGAGGCCGTCGGAGAAGGAGCGACTCGTTACTGTGTCCGCGCGTTATCGTCGGCGTTCACGACGGCGTACGACCGTCCGGCGGCGTCGAACAGCTCCGTGTCGTTCGCCGAATCACCGATAGCGACGAACGAGTCGGGGTCGACATCTAACAGGTCGGCGGCCCGACGGAGCCCCGTCGCCTTGCTGACATCGGGCGATTTGACGTGGTACGCGTACCCCGAGCCGACCACGGTCCGGTCGTGGTCGGCCGCCACCCGTCGGAGGGACTCCTCGGGGACCGACCGGCTCACCGAGAGCTCCGTCTCACGCCATCGGTTGTGCATATCCACGCGAAGGACTTCCCGGTCGCCACGACCACCGGTGCGTCCCATCCGCGGAGGCGGTCGAAGAGCCGCGGGTCGACGCCGCCGTCGGGCCTGGTCATCGTTCCGTCGATGTCGATTGCGAGCGGAGGGGCGATCGGAGCCATCGAGTGTACGGGATACTGCCGGGCGGACAATAGTTCTATATTCTAGAATAGAGAACGAGACGGGTACCAACGGAAAAGATTAAACTATACACGATTAATCCCCCAACAATGCGTAAAGTAGATCGGCGCAAGTTTGTCAGTGGAATCGGCGCGGCGACCCTCGCGAGCATCGCCGGGTGTAGCGGCGGCGGTGGCGGCGGTGGCGGAGATGACTCCGGTGGGGACACCGACTCCGGCGACGATATGCCCGCCCACACGGATCCCTCGACGTACCCCGAGTTCGATCCGGCGGACCCCGAGTTCCCGCAGCTCACGAGCACGCTGCTGGAGGCCGGCTTCGAGACCGGAAGCGTGGATGACCTCGAACGGCTCCGCGAGGACTCCCGCGACGAGCCCCGGTACGGCCAGCCGGTGGCGGAGACGCCCGACGACGAGAGCGAGTGGCTCGACCCCGACACGCTGGAGTTCTCGCTGACCCCGACCGAGGATCCAACGGTCTACGAGGAGACGCTCCGGCCGCTGCTCGACAACATCGCGGAGGAGACCGGCAAGGAGGTCAACTACGCGAGCCTGGATTCGTACGCCGCGCAGGTCGAGGCGATGCGCTCCGAGCGGCTGCACCTCGCGGGGTTCTCGACAGGTGCGGTCCCATACGCGGTCAACATCGCCGACGCGGTCCCCTTCGCGATCCAGATCGACGGCGAGGAGGGGTCGTTCGGCTACCGGCTCTGGCTGATTACGCAGGTCGACAATCCCGACATCGGCGCACTCGAGGACCTCGCCGGCGATCCGATGCAGAACGTCGGTCACGCCGACCCCTCGTCGAACTCCGGGAACCTCGCGCCGCGTGCGCTGTTCAATAACCAGGGCGTCGTGCCCGAGGAGGACTACGAGGTGAGCTACTCCGGCGGCCACCAGCAGGGTGCCCTCGGGGTCGCCAACGGCGACTACGACGCCGCCCCGACAGGACGTTCTCCATGACGGTCAGCCGCTCGATGAGGTTGTACTCCTGGAAGATCATCCCCATATCCCGGCGGGCCTCCCGGAGGTCC
>PXQR01000004.1:13781-18198 GCA_003021235.1 Halobacteriales archaeon QH_6_64_20
CTCGCTCCACAACTCAACTATGCTCTCAGTGACGGACCTGCAGAAGACGTATCCGTCGGGTGACGAGGCGCTCAAGGGTGTCTCCCTCGACGTGACCGGCAACCAAACCGTTGCGATGATCGGCCCCAGCGGGGCCGGGAAGAGCACGTTCATCCGGTGTGTGAACCGGCTCACCGAGCCCACCGGCGGCAGCGTCGAACTCGACGGGCTCGATGTCACCGGGCTCTCCGGGACGGAACTCCGGGAGGCCCGCCGAGATATGGGGATGATCTTCCAGGAGTACAACCTCATCGAGCGGCTGACCGTCATGGAGAACGTCCTGTCGGGGCGGCTCGGCTACGTCAGCACCTGGGACGCCTTCCGGCGGAAGTTCGCCGGCGACGACATCGCGCGGGCCTACGAGGTGTTGGAACGCGTCGGGCTCGAAGATCACGAGAACAACCGGGCCGACGAGCTCTCCGGCGGCCAGCGCCAGCGCGTAGGAATCGCGCGGGCCGTCCTCCAGCGCCCGAAGATCCTGCTGGTCGACGAGCCTACAAGCAGTCTCGATCCGGAGACCTCCCGGGACGTGATGGACCTGCTGACCGAGATCGCCGACGAGGACGACATCCCCGTGTTGATCAACATCCACGAGGTCGACCTCGCCGAGGAGTACGCCGAGCGGATCGTCGGACTCCGCGACGGACGGAAGGTCTTCGAGGGCGACCCCGAGGAGCTCGACGGGACCGCCCGGGGACAGATCTACCGCGGCGAGGAGATCCCCGAGGGGGCCGGCCCGACCGGAAAGGTCAGGGCGGAGGCCGGCGTCTCGGGCGACTCCACCGCGGAAGAAGGAAACATCAGGCGAACGTAAGATGGCGACCGAACAGTCACCCCGGCGGACGTGGTCCCGCCCAACCGCGTTCTACAACCACTACGTGAAGTGGGCGGTCTACGTCGTCATCACGGTGTTTTTGTTGTGGAGCGCGTGGAACATGCGGATCTCCCCGGCTCGGGCGGTGGAAGGGTGGGACGCCGCCGTCGGACTCGTTCAGGGGATGGTTCCGCCGGAATTCACCACCCAATTCAAAAACGAACTCCTGATCGAGGGGCTGGTCGAGAGCGTCGCGATGTCGGTGGTCGCAACCATCGTCGGCGTGATCCTGTCGATCCCAGTGGCGTTTATGGCCGCCGAGAACATCGCGCCGCGGCCGGTCTACTGGACGGGGCGCGGGATCATCACCGGCTCCCGTGCGCTCCACGAGCTCATCATCGCGATCATCGCGGTCAAGGCGGTCGGGATCGGCGCGCTCGCCGGCGTGATCGCACTGTCGTACAAGACCATCGGCTTCTTCGCGAAGCTGCTGGCCGAGGAGATCGAGGACATCGACGCCGGACAGATGGAGGCGGTCGAAGCCACCGGAGCGAGCCGGATCCAGACGCTCCTGTTCGGGGTCGTGCCACAGGTGATGCCGCGGATCGTCGGGCTGACCATTTACCGGTGGGACATCAACATCCGCCACAGCACCATCGTGGGGATCGTCGGTGCCGGCGGGATCGGCGCGACCCTCCTGAACGCCTTCGATAAGTACGACTACGACTTCTTCCTGACGATCATCATCGCGATCATCGCGGTCGTTATGCTGGGTGAACTCATCAGCACCTACGTCAGGGGGCGGATCCAATGACCGACTACCGGACCTGGGAGCGACGGACGCCGCGACAGCGGATCGGGCGGTACGTCCTGATACTCCTGGGTATCGTCGCCGCCGCGATCTCCTGGCAGTTGTTGCAGATCAATTACAGTTACCTCGGAACCGCGCCGGTGGAGTTTATGGACCTGATCAACCGGATGTACCCGCCAAACGTGGGGTACACCGGGGAGATCATCACGCCGCTGATCGAGACGGTCCACATCGCGATCCTCGGGACCGCACTCGCGGTCCTGCTGTCGGTCCCGGTGTCGCTGCTCGGCGCGGAGAACACCACACTCAACCGGTACACCTTCCTCCTCGGAAAGTTCATCATCTCGGCGTCGCGGTCGGTGAACGTCATCATCTGGGCGTTGGTGTTCGTGATCGTGTTCGGCTCCGGTGCCCTCGCAGGGACGCTCGCGGTCGCGGTCCGGTCGATCGGATTCTGCTCGAAGCTGATCGCGGAGGCGATCGAGGAGATCGATCCCGGCCAGGTCGAGGCGATCACCGCCACGGGCGCGAACCCGATCGAGGCGGCCATCTACGGGATCGTCCCGCAGATCAAACCCGCGTTCATCGGCGTCGCCACCTACCGGTGGGACATAAACGTGCGCGCGTCGACGATCATCGGGTTCGTCGGGGCCGGCGGGATCGGCGTGGAACTCAACACCTCGATCAACATCTTCGCGTGGCGGCAGGTGCTCACGATCCTGCTCGCGATCCTCGGAATCGTGATCGTGAGCGAGGTCGTCTCGGCGTACCTGCGGCGGAAGGTGCGCTAACCCCTGCCGTCGTTTGAAACGCGTCGTGATGTCGCTTCGTTCACTAGCGAGCCGTACTCGTCGGTCAGCCGTCCGAGCTGGTCTTCGACCCACTGCTCCAAGCGACCGGCGGCGTCCATACCCGGATGATTTCCCGCGACCGAAATAAATCCGGCACATCCTTCACGGCCGCAGAGCGGATCGCGCCAACCCGTTCGGAATGCGGGCTCGCTTCACGGGAGGGCAACCCCCCCTCCTCCCCTGCTCGTGGCCGCCGAAAAGCGGTTCAGCAGTTTCGAGGCGGAGCCTCCGGCCTCAAGGAGTGAGCGGAGCGAGCGAGTAGGCCGGGGAGGACAGCGAGGGATCGAAGATTCCTCGGGCCGTGCGAGCGGGCAAAGCCCGCGCTCAGAAGCCGACAACTCAAGATCGTTGGCAGGGATGTCCCGCTCGTCCTCGACGCAGTTCCGCGCGTACGCGGACAGTCGAAGGATGAGATCGTCGAGGATCTCCTGTCGGAGGCGACCGAGATGGTCGATGTCGACCTCGTGATGATGGACCGCGGGTTCGATAGCGAGGCGGTCAAGGACACCTGCGAGGAGTCCGGTGTTCGCTACGTCAATCCCACGCGGATCTTCACCAACAGCGACGAGACCGAGACCATCGCGTGGATGTATCGCAACGGCAAGCGCTTCCACGTCACCGAGGTGGAATCCGACGACGGGACGCCCACCCGCAAGCAGATTTACCTCCCGAGGGAATCGAACTCCGACGACGAGGACGATGACGACGGTCTCTCCGAAGCGTGGGAAGAGCTGTGCGGCGACTGGGAGTTCGAGGACGTGGAGGATGAACTGAGCGAGAGGATGTCGTTCTCGCGGTTGCTCAGTGACATCCGCCGCGAAGAGGAGGTCGAAGACCGCAAGCAGAAGGCGCAGAACGGAGAGGTGGACACTGCTGGAACCGTGGTATTCGAGACGAACCACCCCTACGTAACCGCCGGTGACACCGACGATCAGCAGATGGACGGGAAGGCGTTCGTCCACATGATCGAGCGGGTGATTCGGTGGTATCGTCGGCGGTGGGGCATCGAGAGCGGGTTCAAGAAGCAGAAACACTTCATGGTGCGAACCACCTCGATGGAACGCGACTATCGGTTCTTCAACTTCGCGTTCGCGTGCGTGCTCTACAACGTCTGGCGGCTGGTGGACCTCCTCGTGAAGATCGCCATCGACGGCGAAAACCGCATGTACGCACCCCGCGTGGACGCGAACCAGTTCCTGACCGTAGCGAAGCAGTGGTACGGTCTCGATTCGCCTGACTGAGATCCGTCCCCCCGTGACCGTCCGGTTGTGAGCGACAGCTCTATTGGAGGCTCGTTTGTTTCACACTTTGAGACACTGATTCTGAAATTGCGACCCGATTCCGCCCGTGACTCATTTGCTACGTCGAGAAACCGACTGCAACGAATATCCATTCCGTGCATTCAGCACCGACCTAGCCGACATCAGGTGCTCGCTCCCCACGTCCTCGGTGAAAACCCTCTCGGCGTCGAACGGCTCTACGATCGGCTGTACGACGTCGGGCGGGCGACTTACCAGACGATCGTCCCGCTACCGGCGGTGAGCGGGATCGATATCGCGATGTGGGATCTCGCCGGAAAACTCCACGGAGTCCCGACGTCGACGTTGCTCGGCGGACGCCGGCGCGAGTCGGTGCGACCGTACGCGACGGGTCACTACTTCAAGCCCATCTCCGACCTCGACGAACAGTACGATCGCATTCGCGAGGAGGCGCAAGGGAACGCCGACGCCTTCGGCGCGGTCAAGCTGAAGGTCGGGCTCGAACTGCTCGGGTACGGCTTCGAGGAGGACGTCGAACTCGTCCGCCGCGTTCGCGAGGCCGTTAGTTCGAAAACGACGGTGATGGTTGACGCGAACTACGCCTACGACCGCCGGGACGCCCGCCGCGTCGGCCGCGAACTCG
>PXQR01000004.1:18283-58468 GCA_003021235.1 Halobacteriales archaeon QH_6_64_20
AGCGCACGATCACGGGATACCGGTCGTCCCGCACGTCTGGGGCACTGCTGTGGCTATTGGGGCCGGCCTCCAACTATTGGCGACGCTCGACGGACGGCCCTGGCTGGAGTTCGGTCGCTCGTCGAATCCGCTGCGCGAGGAACTGGCGGTCGAGCCGTTCGCCGCCGAGGATCGGGAGGTTCCGATCCCGGACGCGCCGGGCCTCGGCGTTTCGCTCGATACCGACGCTATCGATCGGTACCGCGCCTGAAGTACGGCTCCGTCAATAGGGCGTTGCCGCGCGCACCACGACCATCCCGTGCTCTGTCGCGTGAGCGTCGGTCCCGTTGGTCTCGTCGGTTCCCCCGTTTCCGGCCGGTGTTCGCCGCTCTCGCGTGACGCTCACTCGTCGGCGAGCGAACGTGTTTCCCATCCTTGCTCGAAGAGGTTGATCGTATGGACTCCTTCCTCGGTGTACTCGTGCTCGCGAACGACGTCAATGTCGAGTTCGATGCCGAGGCCCGGACCATCGGGAATCTCGACGTAGCCGTCCTCGACGGCGATCGGTTCAACCAACAGGTCCTCGACCCAGTCGACGTCGTAGGTCTGGAAGAGTTCCTGAATCATGAAGTTCGGGATCGTCGCGTCGGCGTGGACGCAGATCGCCGTCGCGACCGGTCCTTGGGGGTTGTGCGGCGCGAAGCTGACGTGTTCGGCCTCGGCCTGGGCGGCGATCTTCTTCGCTTCGGTCAACCCCCCAGCGTTCATGAGATCGGGCTGGACGATGTCGACGGCCGTCTCCGCTAACAGGTCGTGGAACTCGTATTTGGAGACGAGGCGCTCGCCGGTCGCGATCGGGATCGGCGAGCGTTCGGCTATCTTTCGCAGGCTATTGACCGAGTCCGGCGGGCAGGGTTCCTCGAACCAGGTCGGGTCGAACTGCGCGAGGTGTTCGGCGATGTCGAGCGCGCGCCGACCACGCTGATGGCGTAGTTGAACTCCTCGCGATTCATCCGTTGCCAGGCATCGCCGAACGGGTCGAACTTCATCGCGTCGTAGCCGTCCGCGACGACGCGCTCGGCCGCGCGCTTCCAGGTATCGAGGTCGTCGGTCGTCTCGGTGTACCAGCCGTTGGCATAGGTACGCAAGCGGTCGCCGTGGACTTTGCCCCCGAGGAGGTTATATACTGGCTGGTCGAGGACCTTCCCCTTGATGTCCCAGCAGGCGATGTCGATCGCGCTGATGACGGTCGTGTTGATGACGTTCTTCGAGAACCACTCGTCGCGGTACATCTGAAGCCACAGCCGCTCGGTGTCGAAGGGATCCTCGCCGACGAAGTACTCGGACATCTCCTCGATCGCCGCGGCCACCGTCCGGGGTTTGTCGTGGGTCGTCGCCTCCGCGAGCCCGTGTACGCCCTCGTTCGTCTCCACGCGGACGAACACCCACGGTTTCCAGGGGTTCGCTACCAGGTACGTCTCGACATCGGTGATCGTTAGCTCCGACATGATACGGTAGTTACCACCCAGCCGCATAGCGGTTGTGGAGCGTCCCGGACCCGGGCCGTCGAACCGGCCTCCTTCCGGCCCTCGGCGGCGTAGGTAGCGACGTATCGAGCGAACGCGGTCGTCGTTCTGCTCCCGGTCGGGCGGGACGATCAGAGGTCGACGGGAGCGCCCACCTCGGCGGACTCGTAGATCGCCTCGATGATCCGGAGGTCGGTGAGACCATGACGCCCGTCCGGGAGAGGGTCGCTGTCGGTCAGCAGGCAGTGAGCGAAGTAGTCGAACTCCTCGGTGAGCTGATCGACCTGCTCGAAGTCGATATCCGTCTCGACGCCGCCGCGCTCGATCGTGATTCCACGTGCCTCCCGCTCGAAGAAGGCCGGATCGAGCGTGATCTGCCCGTCGGTGCCGGTGATCCGGAGGTGGCTCGAGTGATGGGCGTTCTGACTCGCCGTACAGACGGCGTCTACGTTGTCGGGAAACGAAAGGTGAAACGAGACGTGTTCATCCACCTGACTAAAGGGTTCGTGTTCGGAGACGGTGTTTCCGTACACGCTCGTCGGCTCGGCGTCGAGGACGAATCGCGCGGTGTTGAGCGGGTAGATCCCGATGTCCATCAGCGCACAGCCCCCTGAGAGCTCCGGGTCCAGTCGCCACTGATCGACGTCGCCCGTGTCGATCTCGCTGAGCATGAGCTGGGACATGTGTCCGTGGATCCGAACGACGTCGCCGACGAATCCCTCGTGAACGAGTTCTTTGGTACGGCGGACGGCGGGTTCGGTGTGCATCCGGTAGGCGATCATCAGCGTGACGTCGTGTTCGGCACAGACCTCGACCATCCGCTCGGCACGATCCGCCGTCGCCTCCATCGGTTTCTCACAGAGCACGTCCTTTCCCAGTTCCGCCGCCGTTTCGACGTAATCGAGATGAAGCGCGTTCGGCGTGACGACGTAGATCGCGTCGTAGGCATCCGTGGCGTTCCCGTCGTGGAACTCCTCGTAGGTGATCCCGGCTTCGAGTTCGTGCTCTTCGGCGACCCCCTCTGCCTTTGCCTTCGAGCCGCTGATCGCGACCGTCGGCTCGCACAGATCGGTCTTTTCCATACCGGGGAGCGCCCAGGCTCGGGTGAACCACCCGAGGCCGATCAGTGCGAGCCGGACGGGCCCGCCGTCCGAGCGTTCCTGCCAGTCACGACGCGTGAACTCGTCGAAGTAGTCGTCGAACTCCATTACGATCCGGTCGTCGGTCGGGGCGTATATATCGGCTCGGACGGCCGATCGATGTCGTACGCGATACACCGGAGCACGGCAGAGCGAGGTCGGCTCACCACTCGACGAGCGCCCGGCGACCGTACGTGTACGAGAGCACGCCGAAGAAAGTAAGCACGCCGCTGAGTGCCATTATCCCGCCGAGCGCGAACACTCACTCGATGCCGACCCGAGCCATGAGCACGCCGCCGATCAGCGGCGCGACGACGCTCCCGGGTTGCCAGACGAGCGAGCGGACCCCGAAACTGCTTGCGATGCCCCGTCCGGTGCCCTCGTCGGCGAACAACGCCATGCTCGCCGGCTCACGAAAACTGTCCGCCACTCCCAACAGCCCGTTCAAGACTACGACGGGCACGAACGCCGCCGAGAGATCGCCGAGCACCGGGTAGGTCGCGGGAACTCCCAGAACTCCCCCGATGGTCGGGGCGAACGGGATCGAGAGCGCGACCAAGCCGTAGACGCCGCCGCCGCCGAAGACGAACAGCGCCCGGCCGTGGCGATCGGAGAGCCGACCGGTATAGGGCTGACAGAGCATGTTCGTGAGTTTCTCGGCGGCGAGCACGATTGCGACCGCGACGGCGCTCAGTGCGAGGCCACCCCGGGCGGCAGAGACCCCCACGTAGATCGGCACCCACGTCCGAGTGAGGGTCACCGCCATCGCGTACTGGGCGCGAAAGCTCGTGAGCGTGAGGATCCGGCTATTGAGCGCGAGGTCCCTGAAGGCGAACCCGGAAACGCGCGTCTCGTCGGGGTCGGTAAAACCCCATACGCCGAGCAGGGACGCGCCGAGCAACGCAGTCAACAGGCCGAAGACGACACCGAACCCGTAGTGCTCGTAGGGTACCCTCCACAGCGGCGTACGAACCGTCTAACCCACCTCCCTCGTCGGGAGTTCGGGTCCCGTCGTCCGCAGTGAGAACGGTTCTTCCGAGTAGTCACCCACCGATCCGAAGGAGTCCGGCGGGGGTCAGAAACTGCTGTCGGCGTGTTCCCAGTCGCCCGCGTACTCGCGCTGGCTGTCGGTGGGGGTATCGATCGAGAGGTCGAGGGTCCCTAACTTGCGTTCCGCGACCGCCCGGTCGAGCCGATCGGGCATCGCGTACACGCCGGGCGCACGATCACGGTCGCCGGTCAGGAGGTCATGGGCCGCGACGAACATCATCGCGAAGGTGGTGTCCATCACCTCGGCGGGGTGACCGTTACTATATGGCCCGGTGAGGTTCACCAATCGGCCGCGCGCGAGCAGGTTGATCCGGCGGCCGTCGGGGAGGTGATAGCGCGTTACGCCCTCGCGCGGCTGGGTCACGCGCTCTGCGGCGTCGCTCAGCCCATCGAGATCGATCTCGACGTCGAAGTGCCCGGCGTTCGCGAGGATTACGCCGTCGGCCATCGCTTCTATGTGCTCCCGGCGTACGACCTCGCGAGAGCCGGTCGAGGGGATCACGTAGTCGGCGATCTCGGCGGCCTCCCCCATCTCCATGATCCGGTGGCCCTCGGTGTGGGCTTCGAGCGCCTTCCGGGGATCGACCTCGGTGACGACGGTTTGGGCACCCATCCCCCGCGCCTTGCGCGCGATCCCCCGGCCGCAGTAACCATAGCCCGCAACGACGACCGTCTTACCCGAGAGCATGGTGTTCGTCGTGATCCCCACGTTCATCAGCGCCGACTCTCCGGTGCCATGGACGTTGTCGAAGAAGTGCTTCATCGGGGTATCGTTCACGCCGTAGACCGGGAACTCGAGCACGCCCTCCGATTCCATCGCCTCCAAGCGGGTGATGCCCGCGGTGGTCTGTTCGCCCCCGCCGACGATTCGCTCGCACACCTCGGGGTATTCGGCGTGAGCCTTGGCGATGAGCTCACAGCCGTCGTCGAGCAGGAAGTCCGGTTCCGCCTCCAACAGGTCGTGCTGGCCGGCCTCCCAGGCCTCCTCGCTCATTCCGTGCTCGACGAACAGCTCGATTCCGTCCTGCTCGTCGAGCGCCCGGACCACGTCGGCTTTCGTGCTATAGGGTTCGCTCCCGGTCACTAAGACGTGTGCCCCGGCCTCTCGAAGCGTCTCGATCAGTACTCCGGTCTTGGCTTCCAAATGTGAGGCCACGGCGATCGTGTCCCCGTCGAGCGGCCGCGAGTCGCCGTATTCGGCGGCGAGCGAGCGCAAAATCGGGGTGTAATCGCGCGTCCAGGCGAGCGGATCGTTCTCCTCTGCGTCCATACTCCCGTCCTCGGCCGGTGCCCGCATAAGCCAAGCGTTCTCGGTACCGGTTGCGGTGATCGAGTCTCGTGCCCTTCCGGTCGGTGTGGCCGGCCTCACTCTCAGTCCTGCGGGGCGCGATCGGGACTCGCGTCCGGCTCCGAGAGGGAATCTTCGACCTGCGAATAGGTAAGCACCAAGGCGAGCACGGCGAGGACCGCACCGAAGGTAAACGGCGTCGAGATACTCCCAATGTTGTAGAGGAATCCCGACGCGAGCGGCCCGACCGCGACCCCGAGGCCGAAGGCCATCGTCAGTACCGACAGGGTGGTCCCCGACTCGCGCTCGCCGGCGAGATCACCCGCGAGTGCGAGCGCGGGTGCGAAGACGAGCGCCACCGCGACGCCGTGGATCAGCCGGGCAAGCACCATGAGCAACGGCGCGGTGATGAGTCCCTGGACGAACACCGAGGGAATAAGCAACGCGAATCCCGCGACGATGAAGGGCCGGCGACCGTACCTGTCCGACGCTCGCCCGATCGGGACCTGTAACAGGACGTTCGCGATCACCACCGCGGCGAACTGCACGCCGAACAGGAAGGTGCTCTCGTCGAGACGCGCTCTGAGAGGGCCTTCGAGCGTGGCGAACAGCGCGATCGTCACCGCCATGAAGAAGGTACCGACCCCGAGGACGAACACCGGGTCGAACCCGCGCGACCCGCTCCGATCGAGCACGGCGATCGAGAGGTCGTCGCCCGCCGCGGCCCGGGTGGACTCGGCGTCGCTGATGAAGACCGTGACGAGGACGATGCTCACGAACGCGCCGAGCACCGCGATCGCAAACGCCGCGTCGAACCCCGAGAGCGCGATTCCCCCGATCGCGTATTCCGCGACGCCGCCGCGTCCGAACCCGCCGGCGACGACGATCCCGGCGACGATCGGCCCGAAGCCAAAGCCCACCAGCCGGAAGGTGTTGAACACGCCGAAGTTCCCCCCGCGCTGGCTGTCGACGTCGGCGTACTCGTTGACCAGCGCGATCGAACAGGGAATGGTAAACGCCGCGCCGAGTCCCTGAAACGCCCGTACGAGGAGGACCGCGCCGTAGGATTCGACGAAGGGGTACGCCGCGCTCGCAACGCCGAGGATCACGAGTCCGAGCAGGATATACACCCGCCGTTTGCCCGTCCGATCGGACAGGCGACCGGTAAAGGGCTGGCCGAAGCTGTTCAGGAAGCCAAAGAGCGAGAGCACGAGCCCGATGAGGAACTGCTCGCCGAGGACGAATCCTCCAACGTTCAGGCCGACGAGGCCCTCGATCCCGACCTGCCCGCTCGCAATGTAGATGGGCAGGACGATGATGAGAAACGAGTTACTCAGCGCGTCGGCCATCCGGGCAAAGGCCAAGGTAAACACCCGCCGGTCGGTGCCGAAGGGCACGTTACTGGCTCCCCCGCAGTCGCTCCGGGAGCCGCGCCACAACGGATCGCCGACGAATCACGTTCGAAAATCCCCGCATCAGTGTCTGTATTTACTCCGGACGCCAGCGACTTGAGGCTGACTGTTCGGTTAGTTCGTCCTCGTCCCGGTACGTTCGCGCTTCATTGATCCCGGCGTGTCGGCTCACTCGATCGGCGAGACGAGATCCCGAAGCACGCCTTCCGGATCGTCGGCCTTCGCGACGCCGCTCGCGAGCAGTACCCCGCTCGCGCCGAGGTTCGAGGCGGCCGCGACGTCCTCGCCGGTCGAGACCCCTGCCCCGCAGAACACGTCGATTCCCTCGTCGATCTCGCTCACGGCATCGACCGCCTCGCGGACGACGTCGGGATCGGCCGTACTCACCGACTCGTCGCCGCCGATCAACTCAGGTGGTTCGATCGCGACCGCGTCGGGACCGAGCGCGGCGACCGCCTTGCACTGGGCCCGGTTGTTCGCGCAGACGACAACGTCGAGGCCGGCCTCGCCCGCGTCGAGTGCGTTATCGATGTCCGCGAGCCGGAGGCGTCGCTCCGAGTGATTGAGCAGGGTGCCGGACGCGCCGGCGTCGGCCGCGGCCTCGGCCAGCGCGCTCCCGGTGTGGCTGCCGTGGGCGGAAGGCGAGACGTGTTGAGCCCAGGTCTCGACGCCGGTCTCCGCGACCGCCCCGAGCTGTGCGGTTTGGGGCGCGACGGCGACCCGGGTTCCCGACTCCTCGCTCACGTCGTGGGCCGCCCGTGCGATCGCGACCGGGTCACAGTCGTAGGCCTTCAGATTGACGAGTACGAACACAGGTATCGAGCTTCTCGATCGACGGATACTTCGCTCTATCGTGTCGAAGTCCCGCGACTCGCTTCGGTGTTCGTCCGTCTCGGCTCTCCAGTTCGAAGCCTGGCTCAGCCGTCGTCGCCCGGATCGCCGGCTCCAAGTGGCCCCCGTCGGTTCCCCTCAGTCGTTGAGGCCGTCGATCGCCGTCGGTTCTCAGGAGTCCTTTCGCTCGACGACGTCGCCGAGCGTGTAGCTACCGGTCGACGCGCCGCCCTCCCACTCGGTGTCGCCGCCGGCTTCTTCGGTGAGGTCGATGTCGAGCCGGCGTTCGAGCTTCTTTTGGACGCGGTCGGAGGGAAGCATGTCGCCGCGTTCGAGCTTTCTGATGAGGCTCGCCTTCTCGTTGAGTTCCTGTGCGAAGTCGGCCTGGCTCAACCCCGTTCCCTCGCGCGCCTCGCGGATACGCTGGTCGTAGTCCTGTGCAAGGGTGTCGTCGTCGAACGGGTCCGGGCGGCGCGAACCGCTACTGCCGCCGCCGCTACCGCTGGTGCCGCCCGCCGACCCACCGTTCGAACCCATTCCGGCACCGGACCGCCCGCCTCCGCTTTCCGATCCGGACTCCGAGTCGCCGGTCGAGTACTTGCTCGAAGCGCCCGTCGATCCCTGCTGGCGGACCTCGGTACCGAAGCCGGCACAGCTATCACAGACCTGCAACTCCGCGCCCTCGATCTTCACCGTTCGCGGCGAGGACGTCTCGGTACCGCACATCTCACACTGAGCCATGTCGTCTCACTAACGGACGACCGGTCATAAATCGTCCGCCGGTTTCGTGGGTAGTGTTTAGCTAAGCAGTTCCGAGGACGAGTGACAGTGAGACTATTTTCGAAGCCCCCGGCACGCTCGGCTCCCGCGACTCGCTACGGTCCTCAGCCTTCGGCCTGCGGTCCTTGCGTCGTCGGGGTTCGCCGAGAGTGGAGGCGCGTAGTCGCTCGAGAGTCGGAGACTTTCGTGATGAACGCGACGGCTTCGCTGTCTCGAACCACGCCTCGAATGGCGAACGGCGTAGCCGTGAGCCAGCGGCCGGCTCCTTCCGGTCCTACCCGAAACGGTCCGTGGTGCCCTTCCTCGCCTTCGACGGCCTATGGTGTCACCGGCCTCTCGGTTTCTTTTCTCCTCTCGCGTTCACGACAGCGCCTGTAGTGCGCCGTAAAAGCGCTGGAGGGCAGTGACGTGTCCGACGACGGCGAACACGACTAATAGCCACCCGACGAGAGTGAGACCGACGATCGACCCGCTCACCGCGGGGGCGATGGCGGTCACTAAGCCGACGAGCGCGAGTCGGTCGGCCCGGCCGAGCAGTCCCTCATAGGCGCGATCGAGACCGACGGCCTGGGACTGCGTACCCAAGTACGAGGTCATGAGCACGCCAGTGACCGCGGCGAGGCCAAGGGCGTATCGACCGATTCCCGCCGCGAGGCCGGCGATAATGAGGATGTCGGCGTAGCGATCGAGCACGTGATCGAGCAGGTCCCCGCCTTCGGAGGCGGTCTCCAACCGGCGGGCGAGCGCGCCGTCGAGCAGGTCGAGCCACCCGTTCGCGAGCACGAGAAACGCCCCCACCAGATACCAGATCACGTCGTCGCCCGCGAGGTAGTACGTCCCGGCCGCCCCGGCAGCGAGCGTGAAGGCAAGCAGGCTCACTCGATCCGGTGTCAGTCCGACTCGAACCGACAGCGAGACGAACGGTTTCAGCAGTTCGTCCGCGACCGGACGGAGTCCGTCGAGCGTCACGGGCGATCACCAGCCATGCGTTGTCCGCTTCTACGAAGTCGGCCGTTATAAGCGGTCAGTCATCGCCGTCGCGACCTTCGGGTGTCTCGTCGCCCGTCCATCGACGGCCAGCGCGCCGGCAAACGGGTATCCCGGAAGCGGACGACGTGCCCGACCGAGGCCGACGTTCCCGAGGCGAAGCGGTTCGGTCGTACGAGCGTGTCCGATGAGCTACTCGTCGGTTGCGTCGTGGATACCGTCGATACCACTGGTGCCATCGACGCCCGTCAGATCGATGATTTCGCGTATCCAGAGGAGCTTTAGTCCCATCAGCAATCCCGTCGAAACGGCCGTGTGGACGGGACGGCGTCGGAACGTCGACCATCCGACGTACAGCGTTGCGGGAACGTTCAGGAGGTTGAGCACGTTCGGCCACGAGGTTCCGACAGTCCCGTTGTCCGCTCGAAGCCACGCGCGTTCTGCGAGCACGCCTCGCGTCATCCACGCATCGGCCGTCTCGGGGGGCGAAAAGGCCGCGGGATTGACGACAAGCCAGACGAGTGACGTGGCTACTAATCGCCAGTCGCGGCGGTAAAGCGCGTAGACCAACGCGGGTGTGGTTGCCGCGCGGGACCAGCCGCTCCAGGGGTTCGCGTGGCGTTTCCATACCCGCTCGGGAAGGACGGTCCTCGCCGACGCGGATGCCTCGGTCCTCATACGGATCGTTTCGAGCGAGGGAGACTAACCCTTCCGACGCCATAGCGTCCGCCCGTCTCACTCGAAGTACTCTAGAAACGACACCGTTCCGGCGCTCGGAGCGCGCTCGCCGGCGATCACGCGCCCGATCTCCTTACCGACCTCCACCGGGGTCAGGTCGGTCGTATCGATCTCGTAGACGTTCTCGGTACTGTAACGCTCGACGGTTTCGGCGAGGATCGCGTCTATCGCTTCGCTCTCTGCGTTCTCGGTCATCTTCCGTTCGTCGACACCGCGTTCGTCGAGGCGTCGCTCGAGTTCCTCGGGTTGACAGCGGAGCACGACGATCCGATCGGCGGGCAAGAGGTGCGCGAGGTGTGACTCGACGACGAGCGCTTCAGCGCGCTCGCTATCGGCGTTCTCGCCGGCCCCCGGTTCCCGTTCGTCGAGCCACCCTGCGAGCGCGTCGGGATCGGCGACGAGGCTGTCGCGGGTCTCGTCGACATCGGAATAGAGGCGTTCGGTCTCGATGTGTTCGTTGAGGTGGATCACCTCGACGTTCCCGTCGCTCTCGGCTCGTGCGAGCGCGTCGGTGGAACTCGTCTTTCCGGTTCCAGGGGTCCCGGTGACGGCGACTCTCATCGATTCGCCGTTCCGTCGCCCCACCGTTTCACCGGTCCCCCAGCAGATCGTTGAGCGTCCCGACCGCTCGGCGGGTCCCCTCGCGGGTGCCACAGGTGATCCGGATGCACTCGGGAAGCCCGAAGCTCGAACAGTCCCGGACGATGATCCCTCGTTCCCGGAGCGACGCCGCGACGTCCGCGGCGTTTTCGACCTCACAGAGCACGAAGTTGCCGCCGCTCTCGCAGGTTCGTGCGTCGATATGCTCGTGCATGTACTCGCGAGCCCATCGTGCGCTCTCGACCGAGCGCTCGACATGGGCCGTATCCGAGAGCGCCGCCAGGCCCGCCCGACAGGCCACTTCGCTCGCGGCGAAGGGGGTGTTCACTCTCAGGTAGGCCTCGGCCCATCCTTCGGGGACGATCGCATAGCCGAGGCGAAGCCCCGCGATCCCGTAGGCCTTCGAGAACGTCCGCAGAACGGCCACGTCGTCGCGCTCGGCGGTCGGTGCGTCCCCGTTCCCGCCGTCGTGGCTGGCCGTGTTCGTGTCGATCCCACCGTCATCGCCGGTCCCGTCCCGCCCCTCGGTCAGTCGGACGGCGCTCGGGGCGTCGGTGAACTCGCCGTAGGCCTCGTCGACGAGTACGAGGGTACCCTCGTCGGTTCTCGCGGCGATTTCGAGTACCGTATCGAGCGAGATCTCGCTCCCGGTCGGGTTGTGCGGGCTCGTGAGGTAGACGATCCGCTCGCTGTCGTAGGCGTCGAGCACGCTTTCCGCCGTCTGTGCGAACCCGTCGGCTTTCGAGAGGGGATACTCGTTCACCCGACCGTGATGATACCGTGCGCTCATCGCATAATACGCGAAGCCCGGGTCGGAGACGAGGACTGCCTCGCCCGGATCGAGCAACGCGCGGGCGAGGTAATCGAGCGCGCCGTCGCCCCCGTTGGCGAGCCAGACCTGCCTCGGCGCGACACCCCACTTCCGGGCGAGTGCTTCGACCAAATCGGTGTGGGAACTCTTCGGATAGACGTGGACCGAATCGGCTACGTCGTGGATCGCTTCCGTCGCATCGGGACTCGGTCCGTGTGGGTTCTCGTTCGAGGAGAGTTTGACCAACTCGTCGGGATCGAGTCCGAGTTCGCGGGCGACTTCCTCGACCCCCCTGCCGGCCTCGTAGGCGGTGTGGGCCGAGAGGTCCCGTGGGTGCATGTTTGTAGCCAGTCGACGGAGCAGGTTAAGACCACTTACACGCGTCCGTCCGTTCCTGAACCGTGTCCGTATATAGATGCTATATCACGCGGCAGACGCCAACGTGATTCGATTCAAGATGTGTCACTCTCAGCGGCTGTCCCGTCACCGCTCATCGTGCTTCTGCGACTCAGCTCACCGACAGCGGTCGGAGCAGGCCCCGGTGACGCAGCGAGGTGCTCGCCTCCGTAGAGCGCAACGGGACCGAGCGCAAGGAGCCATCACAAGCCGATATCTGCAACCGACCCGAGAAGCTCGACGCTGCCAGGAACGTCACCCTGTGGCGCGAAGAGGCCACTCGCGTTATTGACCGCGTGGAAGAGCATACAGAGGAGGACACTCCCACCAGTACTGTTGTACAGCCACGTCAGCACGAGCGACGCACCAACGATCCAGATCATGTACAGCGGGAGTGGCCCCTGCCCGGTCACCCAACCGAAGAGGACGAACGGGAGATGCCAGAGCGCCCACGCGACACCAACGGTGAGACCTGCGGTTAATGCACTATACTCAGCTTGGAGTCGAGGGATCGCGAATCCTCGCCACCCGAACTCTTCGAGCCCACCGGCAATCAGGAGCACGAGCAAGACGTTGAGAACGAATCCAGTGACTGCCGCTGGAGAGTCGAACTGAAACGATAGGGGAACAGCGTTCAACCAATAGACGACCGTCGAAGCTTCACCAAGGAGCACCGGAAGGCAGATCGCCACGAGATACCAGCGTGGCGCAACACGCCACTCGGTAGCCTGCCCCGCCCACCTGCGAACGTTCCCTCCGGAGTCATACGTGACGACAGCCCCAGCGATGAGCGGACCCCAGACGCCGATGATAGTCCAGAGCGTCGATGCATCGCTTCCGGCGAGCAGATAGGCGATAGTCCACACTGACCACGAGTAAGCGAACGTCACAAGGAGGAAGACCGCAACAGGGTGAGTTCGAACTGCTCGTAACGGGCTACTGAGTGATGTGTCGTGAGACGCCATCGTGATCGAAGTACGTTGAGTTGATACAACCGCAAGCAAAAATCCTCTGAGTCGGTACCTGAGTACGAAGCTGGAATAGAGTGCAGAGTAAAAACCGCGGGTAAGGGGATAGACCGTTCGTATATACGCACGGCACGGATCGCGCGATTCAGTGGCTGTACTTGACGGTTGAACCGTCGGAGAGGGAGAGACTGTGCTGGATACAGGGCGTGTACTCAGCACGAACGTAGATCCTCTCTCCTACTGAAGGGTTTCAACGAACCCTACCGATCGCTTTCAGTGTCGGCATCACGACCGACTCCGGCTCCGATGACCCCGTTCGACCGAGTCACTCGCCGGTCATCACCGACCTATTTGAATACCGTCTCCAACACGGACGAAGGGTTATGCCTTCGCGCTCCCTCCCGTATCGGACATAGTATGAGTTCAGAGGACAGCCTGCCGAGCGAAGCCGGGACCGTCGTCATCGGTGCCGGGATCGTCGGCTGTAACGCCGCCTACCAGCTCGCCGAGCTCGGTCGCGAGGACGTCGTCGTGATCGACCAGGGGCCGCTCCCCACTACCGGGGGATCGTCGAGTCACGCCCCGGGGATCATGTTCCAGACCGCCGAACCCGAGAACCTGACGAAGTTCGCGCTCTATAGTAGGGAAGTCTACTCCGACTTGGAGATCGACGGCGAGCCGGTCTACAACGAGACCGGCGGGATCGAGGTCGCCCGTTCGGAAGAGCGCATGGACTACCTCCGCCGGCGCGTCGAATGGGCCGAAAGCTGGGGTGTGCCCGACCCCCAACTGCTCTCGCCGGAAGAAGTCGCCGAGAAACTCCCGCTGGTCGATACCGACGAGATCCTCGGTGGGTACTACTCGCCGACCGACGGCCAGGCGTCGGGCGTCAAGGCGTGTGCCGCGCTCGCCCGCGAGGCCGAGGATCGGGGCGCGCGGTTTTACGGTCACACCGAGCTGACCGACATCGAAGTCGAGGACGGAACGGTTCGGGCCGTCGTCACGAACCGGGGTCGTATCGAAACCGACGAAATCCTCGGCGCGACGAACATCTGGAGCGCCCAGTTGGGGAAGATGGCCGGCGTCGATATCCCAGTCGCACCGGTCGTCCACCAGTACACCGTCACCGAATCGCTCCCGGAACTCGCTGAGGCCGACGCCGCGATCACTGCCGACGGCGGGCTCGTCGAGAACTACGAGTCGGTTTCGGGCGATTCGCGCGCTCGACGGCTCCTCGCCGATCCCGACCGGCCGATCCTCCGGGACCAGGACAACGCGATGTACTTCCGGACCCACGGCGATGCGTACGGACTCGGCTCGTACAACCACGAATCGGTCGTCCCCGATCCCCTCGAACTCGGCACTAACGAGGACTACGACGATCAGGCCTCGGTCCGGGACTTTACCGAGCGCTTCTACGAGGAGGCGACCCACCCCGATCGTCCCGACAAACCGCCTCGGCGTGCGAGCGACGAACTCCTGCCGGCGACCGAGGGCGTCGAGTTGGAACACGCCTACGACGGGATGTTCTCGATCTCGCCCGATGCGATGCCGGTGATGGGCGAACACCCCGAGGTCGAAGGGTTTTGGACCGCGATGGCGATCTGGATCACTCACGCCGGCGGCGCGGGCAAAGCCATCGCCGAGTGGATGGTCGAGGGTGTTCCGAGCATCGGGAACGGCCCGATCGATCTGCACGACTTCGACGTCGGCCGGTTCCAGCCCCACGCCGGGGCCAAGTCCTACTACATGGACATGGCCGATCTGGAGTACCGCCACGAGTACAGCATCGTCCACCCGCGCTGGCAGCGAGAACGCCAGCGCGACCTGCGCCGTAGCCCCTTCTACGAGGCCCAAACGGAGTTAGGGGCGGAGTTCCACCTGAGCGGCGAGTGGGAGCGCCCCCACTGGTACGAATCGAACGAGTCCCTGTTAGAGGAGTACGGCGACGAGATCCCCGAGCGACCGGAATGGGAGGGCAAACACTGGTCGCCGATCGCGGGGGCCGAACACTTAGCCGTCAGGGATCGCGTCGGCCTGTTCGACCAGTCGTCGTTCGTCAAGATCGAACTCTCGGGGTCGGGTGCGGCCGACTTCGCCCAGCGACTCGTGACGAACGACGTCGACGTCGAACCCGGGAAACTGCGCTACACCGCCATGCTGAACGAGGCCGGCGGCGTGATGTCGGACTTCACGGTCACCCGGCTCGACGAGGACCGCTTTTTGATCCTCGCCGGCGGCGGCGCGGGCGGGCGCGAGACGCTTCACTGGATCAGAAAGCACGCCGCCGACCACGAGGCGGTCTCGGTGCACAACCGGACCTCCGACCTGTGTGGCCTCGGCGTCTGGGGTCCGGAATCCAGGAACGTCCTCTCGGAAGTCGCCGAAGCCGACGTTTCGGGTTCCGAATTCCCCTTTTATACGGCTCAGCAGACCTACGTCGGGGGGATTCCGGTGCTCGCGTTACGGATCTCGTACGTCGGCGAACTCGGCTACGAGCTGTACGCCCCCGCCGAGCACGGGGCCGAACTCTGGGAGACCGTTTGGGACGCGGGCGAGGAGTACGGGGTCATCGGCGCGGGCGTCGGGGCGATGGACTCGATGCGCGTCGAGAAAGGCTACCGATTGTGGGGTGAGGACGTCCACACCGAACATTCGCCCTACGAGGCCGATATCGGCTTTTCGGTCGACCTCGACACCGACTTCATCGGGAAGGAGGCACTGGTCGAATCGAAGGAGGCGGGTCTGGACAAGCGACTCGCCTGTCTCGTCCTCGACGACTCCGACGCCGTAGTGATGACCGACAAGCCGGTGCTCGACGGCGAGGAGGTGCTCGGATACACCTACAGCGCCGAATACTGTTATTCGATCGGCTCGGGCGTTGCCTACACGTATTTGCCCGCCGAGTACGCCGAACCAGGCGTCGAGCTACAGATCCGTCACGAAGGGGCGCTGTACTCGGCCACCGTCCAGGAGGAACCCCTATTCGATCCCGAGAACGACCGCGAGCAACCCCGCGTCGCGCTACAGTTTCTCCAGCGAGTCGACTTCGCTTTCGGACCAGTCGTAAAACGTCTCGTCCACCCGGCGAAGGATATCGATACACTCGTTATGTCGTTCTCTCCCCTCGTCCGCGAGCGGGTCTTCAGGGTGGGTGGTGACCCACTCGCGCAGTTCCGCCAGCGCCCGCGGCGAGTAGGTGTCGATCTCGCCCTGTCGTTCGATGAGTTCTAACTTCTCGTCCTCATCGGTGAGCGACCGGTAGAGCGTCCAGGTCGCGCTTCCCCACAGCACCGCGACCGCGCCGGCCATCGCGATCCACCCGGCGAACGTCATCGCCGCCATCTCAGTCGTCCCCCAAGGCGGCGTCGGCGTCGGTCGGGCCGCCACCGCGCCGGATCACGCCCATCGTGAGGACGGCTCCGACGAGAAGCCCGATCATGAGCACGACGCCGCCGGCGGTCTGTGCGAACGAGTCGGTAATGCTCGTGACCACGTAGTAGACGATGATGAACGACATGACGGCGGGGATAACGTACTTGATCACGGGATTCCACCACCCCCCGATGTAGATATCGGAGTTCTGGTTGAGCGCGATCACGCGGATGCGCTCGGGACCGACCTTCCACCCGACGGTGAGGACGATGAGCAAGGTCGCGAGCGGGAGTCCGAAGCTCCCAAACATGAAGTCCATCGTCCCGAGGAACTCGGCCGACAGCGCACTCGGCAGTCCCAGCAGCCAGATCGCCCCACAGACCGCGAGCACCGCGCCCGTCCGATCGAGTCGGGTCTCTTCGACCACGCTCGTGACGGCGACTTCGGTGATGGCGATTCCTGAAGAGAAGGTCGCACACAGGAAGCCGACGAAAAAGAGGATCGACCAGATCGCCCCGCCGGCCATCTGCGGGAACACGCTCGCGAGCGAAACGAACGTGAGCTGTGAGCCTTCGGTCGGTTGAAGCCCGAAGGCGAAGACGGCGGGAAAGACCGCGAAGATCGCGAGTAATCCAATAGAAGTGTTGCCGACCGCGGTGAACACCCCGCCACCCAAGGGAACGTCGTCGTTCTTCGAGAGGTAACTGCCGAACATGAGCGCGATTCCCCAGCCCAGACCGGTCGAAAAGAGCGCCTGGCCGAGCGCGGCGATCCACGTCGATCCTTTCGTGAGCGCGTCCCACTGGGGCGTAAAGGCAAAGCTGAGCCCTGCCGTCGCGCCGTCTAACGTCAGTCCCGCTATCGCGACGGCGGCGAGCGACACCACGAGCAGCGGGATCGCCCACTTGACGACGCGCTCGATCCCGTCACGAACGCCGAAGAAGAGAACGCCGGCCATCGCCGCGACGGCGATCGTCTGGGTCCCGACCGACAGTACCGGCGATCCTGAAAAGGCGCTCCAAAACGCCTGGGAATTGAAGCCCGGTTGCGCGAACCGAAGCGTCAGCGCCTGGAACGCGTAGTAGATCGTCCACCCGATCGTGGCGGCGTAATACGACATGAGTGCAACGGTAACCGCGACGACGACCAACCCCAACCCCTCCGCGCGACCACGGCCGAACACCGAGCGAAAGGAGCCGATCACCCCGCGATTCGTGTAGTGGCCCAGCACGGTTTCGGCCATCAGTCCGGGGATCGCGATCACGAACAGCAAGATCACGTACGCTAGCAGGAAGGCTCCGCCGCCGTTCTGTCCCGTGACGTAGGGCATCCGCCAGATGTTACATGCCCGTTGTTAAACCATGCGTCCAGCGAGTGGGCATCGTTAACTTACCTAATTACCCGCCAAACAACCACCGCGAGCGGGAGAGCGGGACTGAAAGGGGCGGGGCGGTCGGCGTTCTCGTGAGCGAGTGAACGAGAGCTCGAAAGACGAGCGAAGTCGTTCGAGAGAGCGGAGCTCTCTCGTGATGACGAGACGGCGAGCCGTTTCGAACCACGAGGCTTTCGTAGAACCCCAGGCGAAGTAAGCACTGCAGCGACCGAACGGAGTGGGAAAGCGAAGCGCATGGTTCGAAGGGCGCTCCGCGCCTTTCATTATTCGCTCATGTGTATACTGTCTGTCGTAAGTCTTTGTGCAACGAGGGGGCCCCAGATAGTGCATAAGAACTTCTCGCTAACAGTATAGTACATTGTTGATGGACCGCAGTCCTGCGATTTTCCGCTGAGCAGGCCGGGCCGAAACTTCGGCTCAGAGACGGTCAGAACGTCGACTGCGACTCCGCCTCAGACAACCATGGCTGTATCAACAATCTCCCACAGAAGAGCGAAGGTGGGTTTCAGAGAATACGTTTCCCGAGCGCGCTCGCGGCGAGTTCGACCGCGAGTTCGGCGGTTTCGTTGTGCTCGTCGAGGATCGGGTTCACCTCCACCAGTTCGAGCGATCGCAGGAAGTCCTCCTCTCGGTGGCGTTTCGCGATCAGTTCCATCACGGCGTGGGCTTCCCGATAGGTGACCCCTCCCCGGACGGGCGTGCCGACGCCGGGCGCCCGGCGCGGATCGAGCCAGTCGAGGTCGATGCTCACGTGCACCGCATCGACGCCCTGGGAGACCACGTCGAGGGCCTCGCTTACGACGTCGGTGACCCCACGCTCGTCGATAGCGGACATCGTGTAGGTACTGACGTCGCTATCGGTGATCGCAACGCGTTCGGTGTCGTCGACGCGCCGAAGGCCGACGAGCGCGACGTTTTCCTCGACCAAACCGGGCGCATGCGCCCACTCGCAGTCGCCGAACGATCCCCTCCCAAGTGCCGCCGCGAGCGGCATTCCGTGGACGTTGCCCGAGGGCGATGTCTCGGGCGTGTTGAAGTCGCCGTGGGCGTCGAGCCAGAGCGCCCCGATCGAGACGTCGCGCGAGGCCCCGGCGAGCGTGCCGATCGCGATCGAGTGATCGCCCCCGAGCACGAGCGGGAGCTGGCCTTCGCTAACGGCGTCGGCCACGGTATCGGCGAGTTCCGCCGTCAGATCGGCGATCTCCCGGAGGTAGCGCGCTCGCCCGCTTTCGAGCGGTTCGGCGCTCGGGTCGCGCTCCTCGGCGTTCGGTACCGAGAGGTCGCCCGCGTCGGTCGTGTCGTAGCCGAGCGTCTCTAATGCGCCCGCGAGCCCTGCATAGCGGATTGCGGAAGGTCCCATGTCGACGCCGCGTCGATCCGCGCCCAGGTCTATCGGGACCCCGACGACCCGTATCGGTGTGTTCTCGTTCCTGTCCGCGTCGGTGTTCGCGTTCGTAGCCACATATGGAGTACTCGTCGACCATGTAAAGACTGCCGACACCCGGGTTCGTGCCGGCGCTCTCACCGGACTTCCCGCGAGAACCGCAACGCCTCGATACTGTCCTTCTTACCTTCTCTCGGTGCTCGTTACTCTACGTAGGGCGCACACACGCGCCCGACTCCTTCCTCGAAGCCGATCTCGGGGTCCCAGCCGGTCGCCTCGTGCATCTTCGAGGGATCGGCGCAGGTGTGATGGACGTAGTTCTCGAGCGGAACCGGCTCGTACTCGGGATCGACGTCGGTTCCTAATTCTTCGTTTATCAGCTCGACCGTCTCGTTGAAGCTGTGACTCTCACCGGTTCCGAGGTTGAAAACGCCGTCGAGACGACTCTCAGCGGCGAGAACGATCCCTCGAACGATGTCGTCGATATGGGTGAAATCACGTGTTTGGGTACCGTCACCCCAGAGCACCGGCGCACGGCCCTCGGCGACATCGCTCGCGAACTGTGAGACCGTATTGGCGTAGGTTCCTTTGTGTCCTTCGTTGCCGCCGTACCCCTGATAGACCGAGAAGAATCGCATTCCGGCGAGCGAGAGGCCATGGAAGTCACCGTAGTACTCGGCGTAGCGTTCCCGGCCGAGCATCGAGGCGTCGTACCCCGTCGAGGCCTCCAACGGCATGTCCTCGGGACAGGGTTCTCGCTGGCTACCGTACGCCGAGGAGGTCGAGGCGTAGACGACCGTCTCACACCCGCTCTTCCGAGCCTGCTCAACGACGTTAACGAACCCCTCGATATTGACACGCGCGCCTTCCCGCGGGTCTTGTTCTAACATCTCTCGGGAGGATAGCGCCGCCAAGTGAAACACGCAGTCGACGTCGGTCGGGAGGTCATCGTCGAGTACGCTCGCCTCCCGGAAGTCGACCCCTTCGTCGAGGTTGTCGGGCGTGCCCAGATAGAGGTCGTCGATCGCGACGACGTCGTTGCGTTCGGCGAGGTCGTTCGCGAGGTTCGATCCGATGAACCCCGCACCGCCGGTGACGAGTACGCGCTGTCCGTCCATACGTCATTCGGACGCTCCGTTCGCATAGCGGTACCGATCCGTTCGCGCTCGCCGCTCCCCGTTAGCCCGTGCCTACGATCGGATTTCCGATTCGCTCCCGGTGAACTCGATACACCCCCCGAACTTAAGCCTCGTTGTGCCGAAGTGTCCAGTATGTCATCGATCGAACTGACGCCGAGTCAAAAGCGCATCCTGTCCGCGCTGGTGAACCTACACCGCCAGGCCGAAGACGCCGTCAAGGGAGAAGACATCGCCGGGGAGGTCGATCGCAACCCGGGTACCATTCGCAACCAGATGCAGAGCCTCAAAGCCCTCCAACTCGTCGAGGGCGTTCCCGGCCCCAAGGGCGGGTATAAACCCACCGCTGGGGCCTACCGGGCGCTCGAACTCGACCGGATGGACCAGCCCGCCGACGTGGAACTCACCCGCAACGGCGACGCCATCGAGGGCATCAACGTCGACGGGATCGACCTCACCAGCGTCCATCATCCCGAACTCTGTCGCGCGGAGATCAGCGTCCAGGGATCGGTGCGTGACTTCCACGAGGGTGATTCGGTCGTCGTCGGTCCGACGCCGCTTTCGCGCCTCCGCGTCGAGGGAACCCTGGAGGGCAAGGACGATACGAACGACGTCCTCATCCTGACGATCGACGATATGCGCGCTCCTGTCGACGGATAGCCCACCCACTGATCGCCCGTCACGCCGTCTCGAACACTGCTTGCCCTCTCGTCTCCCCGTCGCGCCACGCGTTCTCGAAGCGGTCGTCTCCGTCCCCGGCGCGATCGCTCTCGGAGACGGCCGTCAGTGTTCTGGTGTTCCGTGGGGCCCAACCGCCGCCGCTACGTCCCCGCCGGGCCGCTACGCTCGCGATCCGACGGGGAGTTCCCTCGTCCGGTAGTCCCTCTCCGACGCGTGTAACCGGGCAGTTCGATCGGGACCGTTCGCAACTCTTATCCGTCGATCGGCGGCCGGATCGGTTCGGCTGACGGGAGTTTCAAAGCCTTTGTATCCGAGCGCGCCGGCATCCGGATATGACCGAAACCGTCGTCGTGCTCGGTGCCGGCTACGCCGGTGCGGGCGCGATCAAGAGCCTCGAGAACCACCTCGACGGCGACGCCGACATCGTGTGGGTTGCCGATCACGAGTACCACCTCGTACTTCACGAGTCCCACCGCGTGATCCGCAACCCCGACGTCCGGGGGAGCGTCCGATTGGGCGTCGACGAAATAAAATCCCCGGGGACGCGGTTCATCCGGGGTTCCGTTACCGGTCTCGACACCGCAGAGCGGGAGATCTCCCTCGACGACGGTTCGACGGTGAGCTACGACTACGCGTTGGTCGCGCTCGGCTCCCGCACCGCGTACTACGGCATCCCTGGCCTCGACGAACACTCCCTAACGCTCAAGAGCCTCGACGACGCCCTTTCGATCCACGAGCGGGTCAAAGAAGCCGCCCGCGAGGGAACGCCCGAGGACCCTGCGACGATCGTGGTCGGTGGGGCCGGGCTCTCGGGTATCCAGACCGCCGGCGAGATCGCCGAGTTCCGCGACAGTCGACGGGCCCCCGTCGAGATCCACCTCCTCGAAGCATTAGAAGAGATCTTCCCCGGGAACGACCCCGAACTCCAGGGCGCGCTTCGCAAACGCCTCGTCGAGCGCGGCATCGAGATCTCGACCGCGAACCCGATCACCGAGGCCGACGACGGTGCCATTTACTTCGATTCGGGCGACCCTTTAGAGTACGACGTCTTCGTCTGGACCGGCGGGATCACCGGTCGGGACTGTCTCACCGACAGCGACCTCGAAAACGATCACAACCGGGTGAACGCCGACGCGAACTTTCGGACCTCGAACGACCGGGTCTTCGCGATCGGGGATTCGGCGATCATCGATCTGGGCGATACCCCGGCCCCGCCGACGGCACAGGCCGCCTGGCAGGCCGCCGAAGTCGCCGGTAAGAACCTCGCCCGGGAGACGCGCGGGCAGGTGCTCGATACGTGGACGTACGAGAACAAGGGCACCCTGATCTCGGTCGGCGAGGCGGCCGTTGCACACGGGATTCCCGGCGTCCCGATCGGTACCTTCGGCGGGCCGGCCGCCAAACTGCTAAAGAAGGGCGTCGCCGCCCGCTGGATCGCCGACATGACCTCGATCGGACGGGCAGCACGGGCCTGGCCCGATATGTAACGCCGCACCCACTTTCTTGCTGGCGTCCTCGCTCACTCACTCCCTGCGGTCGTTCGCTCACTGCGGGGCCAGCAAAAACCTGGATCAAAAACGCTCGCTCACGCCCCCGGCTTCGCTCGCGCGAGCTACAGGGGTGGTACTGCACCGCAACTGACGGCCGGGTGTTCATCGCTCCGAACCCGTCCTCTCTAATCGAAATCGAGCGACAGACCGGCGTGCCAGTGGTCGCTTCCTGCTTCGTGTTTCACCTCGTCCATGCGCGCGAGGAGTTTCGCCGCGAGGCTCGCAGTCTCGGCTGCGCGTGATTCGCCTTCGGTGCGGAACTCCCCGGTCGTTCGGTTAGCATAGACCGTACAGACCGCCCCTGCTCGTAGTCCGAAAACGTTCGCCAGCGTCGTGATCGCGGCGGCTTCCATCTCGAAGTTCTTCACGTTCGCGGCTTTCAGTTCCTCCAGTAGCGCCGTTCCGCGTTCCGGGAGGTAGCCCTCGAAGCCGGCCCGGCCCTGACCGGCAAAAAAGGAATCGGTCGAGGCGGTGATCCCGACGTGATACTCGTACTCCAGTCGCTCGGCCGCGGCGACGAGCGCCGACACGACCTCGTGGTCCGCCACTGCAGGGTAGCCTTCGCGGACGTACGCGTCGCTCGTCCCCTCCTCGCGGACGGCTCCCGAACTAATGACCAGATCGCCGACGCTCATCTCCGGCTGGATCGCTCCACAGGACCCCACCCGGAGGAAGGCGTCGACGCCGCACTCGGCGAGTTCCTCGACCGCGATGGCCGCCGACGGCGACCCGATTCCAGTAGACGTCACCGAGATCGCCGCGCCGTCGTAGGTGCCGGTTGCGGTGCGGTACTCTCGGTGGCTCGCGACCTCTTCGGACTCGTCCCACAGCGAAACGATCGTCTCGACGCGTTCGGTGTCACCGGGCAGGAGCACCGTGCTCGCGACCTCGCCGGGGGCGACCTCGACGTGGTACTGGCGCTCGCTCCCCGGTCCGTCCGCATCGTTTCGGCCATCTTCCTCGTCTCCGCTCGCCGACTTTTCACCGCGTCCCTCGTCGCTCACTGGCGTTCGCTCCTGGCCGCTTCGAGCGTGTCGAGCGAGATCGTGTTCGGCAGGAGGTCTCCGAGGGCGTACTCGCTGATCTCCTCGGTTCCGTCCTCGTTCTCGCCTTCGTCGCAGTAGACCGGAAAGTCCTCGTCACAGAACTCCGCGAGCGTCTGACGACACATTCCACAGGGTGTGACACCGTCCCTCGCACTTGAACTGACGGCGATCGCGACGAAGTCGTGGTGATCGTTCTTCACCGCTTCGGCGATCGCGACCTCTTCGGCGTGGAGGCTGTTCGAGTAGTTCGCGTTCTCGATGTTACAGCCCGTAAACACCGTTCCGTCCGCGGTAAGGAGCGACGCACCGACGCGATATTCCGAGTACGGAACGTGGGCGTTTCCGGTGGCCTCGCGGGCGACATCGACCAGTTCGTGATCGTCCATGTCCTCCTCTCGCCTGCCGGCGTAAAATAGCCACCGAGGGAAGGACATAACGGCCGACGCGGTAGATAGCGAGGACAACCGAAGTGGAGCACCCGGTGTTCGAGCCGGGAACTCCTTCTCCCGACGACGGTTCGCTCACTCGACTCGAGTCGATCGGATGGAGGTATCTATCCAAGCGATCGTCCCGCTACAGTTCATGATCGGTCGGGGTCGATGCTCCCCACTGAGTGCACGAGTGGTCAGCGCCGACAGCGAACACCGAGTGTGAAGCGCGTCTTCGGACGCCCGTTGAGTCGCCTTCGGGTCAACCCGAAGGCGCGTTACTCGCGCTCGGCGTCGCCGATCGCCGACTCGACTACGCCGAGCACGCGATCGCGAACCGCGCCGACCGACTCGCTCTCGACGTAGATTCTGAGATATGGCTCCGTGCCGCTCGGCCGGACGAGCACCCACCCACCCGCGACGGTTTCGTCTCGGTCCTCGCCGTCCTCGGCTCCGGTTTCGGCCTCACCGCTCTCGGCTCCCGCGCCATCGCCGGCGTCCATGTCGAGTCGGACCCCGTATTCAGTCGTGACCGTCGCTCCGGGAAAGATCTCCGGGAGGCGTGTTTCGAGGCGATCCATCGCGTCCCGCTTGCGATCGTCGGGACAGTCCACTTCGGTCTTCTCGTAGGGCTGCTCGGCTATCGGCCCGCGAAGGATGTCCAGATCCGCGTCGGCAACGAGGCGGGAAACGACTGCCGCGCTCACCACGCCGTCGATCCACGGCCCGAAGGCCGGATGGATGTGCTTCCAGGGTTCGGCCGCGAAGACCACGCTCGTTTCCTCCGTCCCGTCCTCCCGTGCCGCCGCGATTCCCTCGTGAAGCGCTCCCAGTTGTACTCGTTCGATCCGGCCGCCCGCCGCTTCGACGCGCTCGTCGATCCGCGAGGAGGCGTTCGGCGTCGTCACCACTACCGGGTCGCCAGCGTCGCTGGCGCGGGTGTAGCGCTCGGCGAGGATCGCGACGATCGTGTCCTCGTGGACGATCTCGCCCTCGCCGTCGAGGACCACTACACGGTCGCCGTCCCCATCGTGGGCGATCGCCAGATCGACATCGCTCCCGTCGCTCGTCTCGCCCGTTTCACTCGTCGTGTCCGCCTCGCTCCCCTCGCCTTCCTCGTAGCCCTCGTTCGCCGCCCCCGATTCGCCGGCGACAAAGGCCCGGAGATCGCCCAGGGTTTCGGCGGTGGGTTTGCTCGGTCGACCGGGAAAGAACCCGTCGACGTTCGCGTGTAGTGCAACGACCTCCGCGCCGAGCGCGCGCAGGACTTGTGGGGTCGCCAGTCCTGAGACCCCGTTCGCACAGTCGACGGCGACGGTAAGACCCTCCAGCGAGGTCCCGTGCCCGCGCGCATAGGTACGGACCGCCTCCCGGTACCCGGGTAGGGGCTCGATCCGTTCGCCCGTCTCCCACTCCTCGAAGGCAGCGGGTTCGACTCGCTCGGCGACCCGTCGTTCGATCCGTCCCTCGCCGGCCCGGTCGTACTCCTCGCCGTCCTCGAAACACTTGATCCCGTTGTCCGCTGGGGGATTGTGGCTCGCGGTAACCATCACGCCCCGGCGACCCCGGGAGGCATACGCGAGCGCCGGCGTCGGAAGGACGCCGGCGCGATGGACTCGCGCGCCGGCGCTCTCGATCCCGGCTTCAAGCGCGGCGAGAAGCGCCGTACCGGTGACCCTGCCGTCCCGCCCGATCACGACCCCGCCGGCCGTCGCGGTCGTCGGGTTCGCCGTCCCGTCGGCTTCGTCCCCCGCTCCGGTAGGCCGACCTCTCCCGTCGCGCCCCGCTCGGTGCTCCGCCGAGGTCGGTTCACGATCCCCGTCGCCGTCGTCGCTACTCCGGTCGTCACTGCTGGCGTTGCTGTCACTGTCGCTATCGCTACTGGTGCTCGTTCCCGCAGCGTCGATACCGATAGCTCGCCCGACCGCCAGCGCGAGTCCCGGCGTGACGCGCTCGCGGGCGTCCCCGCGAATCCCCGCCGTCCCGAACAGATCCATAGGAGGGCTTCGCCGGTCGGCTACTTAGGTTCTCCTCGGCGTATTGGAGGCCGACCGTCGATCCTCGGCCCGGCTAGTCGAGTGGCCTCCGCTCGGGACCCACGCGAACCGCGCTGCCGTTCCGACGATCCTAACCGTCAGCGTGACCCCGGTACTCGCATGTGGCCGTGGGGACACCTCGCGTTCGGGTACGTGCTCTACTCGGTACTCGTCCGCGTTCGCTGGGGGCGGGCTCCCGACGGGTCGGCCGCGCTGGGCGTCGCGTTCGGGACCCAGTTCCCCGATCTCGTCGACAAACCCCTGGCCTGGAGCCTTCACGTGCTGCCGAGCGGACGCTCGCTGGCACACTCGCTTCTCATCGCAACGTGCCTCATCGCTCTCGTCGGGCTCTACTGCCGGCGTCGGGGCCGTCCCGAACTCGCCGTCGCGTTCGGCGTCGGCTACCTCTCGCATCTGGTCGGCGACGCGATCGGCCCGTTTCTCGCCGGCGAGTACGCCTATGCGTTCTTTCTCGCCTGGCCGCTCGCTCCGCTCCCGCCGTACGGTGACGAGGGCGGCGTTCTCTCGCATTTCGCAAGCATCGAGTTCACACCTTTCTTCCTCGTACAGGTCGGCGTTTCCCTCTCGATCCTCGGTCTTTGGGTGTTCGACGGAGCACCCGGCCTGGCACGGGTGCGTTCGCTGACCGGTCGCCTCACCGGCCGGGGCGACCCGGATCGATAGCCCGCCCACCGGCCGATATCGTTGCGTTCGGAACGTCCGGATCCGTTCGTTGTCGACTATCGAGCCGGATGCTCCCGGTCTCCCGGTCGCTCGTTCGGCCACGAATCGCAAAGAAGTACAACTGTCGCCGGAGGGATCGACCCGAAGCTACAGTTCGACGCCGCTGGGGATGAGGCTATGGCGGCGGACGAGGTTACCTTCGTCATTATAGACGAGAAACGTCGATTTGTCCTGGACCATGACGTCGGCGTTCCCGCGGGTCACTCGCACCCGGTATCGATCGGTGCCGTCGGTTCGCTTGCCGTACTCGCGGGCCGCCCGGACGAACTCGAGGACCGCTTCGCTGTCGGCATTGGCTTCGAGCAGGAAGTCGCCGGTGTGACGATCGGTAACGCCGATCACGCCGTCGGCGGGCCCGTCGACCGGCCCCAGCAGTCGACAGGCGACGTCGATCGTCGGCGAGGAGCGGTCCTCGTGCGCTTCCGCGAGTCGATCGTCGAGCGCCGCCGCAGGCCCGTCGAACGCGATGTCGATCGTCGGCCGCGAGGGTTCCCCGTCCTCCCCGACTTCACCCCGGTCGGTGTCGTGGATATCCACGCTGAAGTAGTCGCGCCTCATTCCGTGTCCCTCGCTACGATTCCAGGGGGCATGAACGTAACGCCGCGAGCGAGAACCCCACAGGTCGCTCGATCCCTGCCCGCTCGTCCGTCCGCCTGTCCGCCCGGCGCTCGCTTTCCGTTCCCACCTTCGAGCGCGATCGCTCCCCGCCCGGTCGTTCGCCTCGCTCGATTCCGTCCGATCGATCGACTCGAAACGGCGACGATCGCGACGGCCTCGCCGCCGACCCGTCCGGGGGGCGACTCTCGACCGATTTCGTGGCTAATGTATTTAACCGACGACGGGACAACCGACCGCTATCGGCTCGCCGGACGCTGTGGGCGATCGCCCGCGCGGTTCGCGGCGGGCGCGGAGTACCGGATGGACGAGGATAGAGGCGTGGACGCGCCGGCCGAGGACGCCGACGGTGAGCCCCTGGCTCGAAACGACCCGGATATCACCGCCCCCGCCGACGACGCGGAGGCTCCCGACCCCACGGTCGCGGACGCGGATACCGTCGGCGTCGGGCTCGACGATACCCCCGCCTCTCATCCTCCCCGATCGGGGAGGGAAAGCCACGAGCGCGACCCCGATCCCGACGAGGGCACTGCCGGTCCCGAGAGCCCGTGGACCGATCGATCGACGACCGACCCTGGCCCCGACTTCGATCCCGGCTCCGGTCACGGCCGCGAGTCCGATCGCGGACTCGATGACCGAACGACCGCTCGCGGCGACGGTCGGGATAGCGACGGCCGCTCGACCGGCCACGGGGTCGCGCTCGACGAGGCCAGCGGGCTCGCCGAATCCGTCATGGCGGTTGTGGGCGAGGATCGAACGGACTCGGGCCTGCTCGGACGCTTACGGCGCGCGTTGGGTGCCGGCCGGCGCGCCGGCCTCGCCGACTCGTACGACGCCGACGAGCACGGCCCGCTCGCGACGTTCGAGGCCGGTACCGATATCGAGGAGCGCGATCGCTACTGGGTGAACTACCCCTACGCGCTCGTCGCGATCCTCGTCGATCGCGGGACGAACGACCGTACCTACCGCGTCGTCGAACCCGACCTCGATCCGGTCGAGCGGAAACTCCTCTCGATGCTCGAAGACGACGTCCGCGACGCGCTGTTGTACCGATCGGACGTCGAGGGCGAAGTCGAGGACACGGAGGGTTCCGACTCGCTCCTCCGGCGTGAACTCGATCGGAACCTCGCGGAGTACGACGTCGAGGTGACGCCCCGACGCTTCGAGACGCTGTATTACTACCTCCACCGGTCGTTCCAGGGCTACGATTCGCTCGACCCGCTCATGCACGACCCACACGCCGAGGACATCTCGTGTGACGGCTACGACCTGCCGATCTTCGTCTATCACGACACCTACGGGAACATCGAGACGACCGTCTCCTTCCCGAAGAGCGAACTCGACGACGTCGTCGTCCGCCTCGCTCAGCGTTCGGGCCGCCACGTCAGTCTCGGTCAGCCGGTCGTCGAAGCCACCCTTCCCGACGGCTCGCGCGCGGAGCTGGCCTTGGGCACTGAAGTCACCCCGCGTGGATCGGCCTTTACGATCCGGCGGTACGCTGAAGACCCGTTTACGCCGCTCGACCTCATCGCCAACGGTACCTTCAGTACCGAACAGATCGCCTACCTCTGGCTCTGTATCGAACACGACCGGAACCTGCTGTTCGCAGGCGGGACCGCGAGCGGGAAGACGACCGCGATGAACGCCGTCTCGATGTTCGTCCCACCCCGGGCCAAAGTGCTCTCGATCGAGGACACCCGCGAGCTATCGCTCCATCACGACAACTGGCTTTCGAGTATCACCCGCGAACGCTTCGGTAGCGATTCGGACGTCACGATGTACGACCTGCTCCGCTCGGCGCTTCGCCACCGTCCGGAGTACATCATCGTCGGCGAAGTGAGAGGCAAGGAAGCGATGACGCTGTTTCAGGCGATGAACACCGGGCATACGACCTACTCGACGATGCACGCCGACTCGGTCAGGACGGTCATTAATCGCTTGGAGAACGAGCCGATCAACGTCCCCCGGCAGATGGTCCAGTCACTCGACGTCCTCTGCGTGCAGGGTTTCGGGAACGTCAGCGGCGAGCGCGTTCGTCGGAACAAGGATCTCGCGGAAATCGAGGGGATCGACGAGCGAACGGGCGAACTCGACTACTCGACGGCCTACGAGTGGAGTGCAACGGAGGACAGCCACGTCGAGCGCGGAAGCGAGGTCACGGAAGCCATCCGCGAGGGCCAGGGCTGGTCACGGACCGAGTTACTTCAAGAGCTGAAACGCCGGCGGACGTTCCTGCGCGTGCTCGCCGACCACGGCGTCGACGACTACCGGCGTTTCACTGCTGCGGTGAAGTCGTACTACGCCGATCCCGAGCGGACGATGGCGATCATCGACGACGCCTCATCAGACGGCGACAGTGACGCTGACGCCGACACCGACGCGGAAGCGGGGACCGAAACCGGAACCACCGCCGGAGACGATCACGAACCCGGCGAGGCGGTCGACGGCTCCGCCGACGGACCGACCGATGAACGGACGGTTGACGATCAAGCGACCGACGACTCCACTAACGAGCGAAGGGCCGACCGCGACGCTCGAACTGAACCCGGCGAGTCCAACGAACGAACCGAACCCGGCGATACCCCCGTAGAGGTCGGCAATGGCGGGCCCGACGTTGACGCCGGGAACGATCGATGATCGACGGTCTTCTCGTACCCCTGGTCGGCGGGTCGGCACTCGTAACTCTCGCACTCGTCCCGATCGGGCCCGCGGCCGCGTCGACCCGAACCCGTCTCTCCCGGCTCGGAACGGCGATCGCGCTCGCGCTGTTCAGCGATCGGGTGGCGCGTTCCGATCGGCGCGAGCGCTACCGGGCACGGCTGCGGGCGGCGCGCGTCGGTTCGACGTACCGGGCGTACGCGGCGAGAACGCTGCTTTACACTGCCTTCGCGGCGCTTTCGAGCGTCGTCCTCGGCGCGGGTATCGTCGCCGTCGTGCTGACGACGCCGCCGTATCTCGAAGCGCTCGCCGAGTTGTCCCCGACGACCGGGGGCTACATCCTCCTGGACGCGGCGGGCTGGCTGACGATCGCACTGATCGCCGGGGTGCTCGTGGGAGGGGTCGCCGGGCTGGCGACGTACTCGATACGGTGGTGGGTGCCGAACGCTCGGGCACGGACCCGCGAACGGCGCATCGAACTCACTTTCTCGCGGACGGTCGCGCTGTTGTACGCGCTCTCGCGCGGCGGGATCGCGGTGCCTGAGATGCTCCGGACGCTCCGGCGTCACCGGGCGGTGTACGGCGCGGCGGCCGACGAACTGAGCCTCGCGATAGAAGACATGAAACTGTCGGGAGCCGACGTGCTTTCGGCGGTCGAACGGGTCGGCGAGCGGACGCCGAGCGACCGGTTCGGGGTCTTCTGTGAGAACTTAGAGACCGTGCTCCGAAGCGGTGCCAGCACTTCCGAGTTCCTGCGCGAACAGTACGAGCGCCACCAACGGGAGGTCGAGACCCGCCAGTCGACGTACTTAGACTGGCTCGCGACGTTCGCCGAAGCGTACGTCTCGGTGCTCGTCGTCGGTCCGCTCTTTCTCATTACCGTGCTCCTCGTGATGGGGCTCGTCTCCGGCGGGGTCATGAGTTCGCTCTCGTTGCTGGTCTATGTAGTGATCCCGCTGTCGAACCTGGGGTTCGTGATCGTTCTTGATGGGTTCACCGGGCCGCTTCGCACCGCCGCGAGCGCGAACGCGAACACGGGCACGGGCGACGGCTCGATGGATCGATGTTCGACGACGAGCGCGACTCCGACCGATCGGACGCGACGAACACACGGGGTGGCCGGGACGACCCCGACGGCGACAGTGACGACGCCCACACGCCGGAGACGGAGGCGACGATCGAACGGCTCGCGGTGTGCTCTCCGATCCGATCGGAGTAGTACTCGATCGGCCGACGAGACTACTGTATCTGACGGTACCCCTCGCGCTGTGTTGGCTGGTGGCCCGTGCCTGGCTCGCCTGGCGCGAGGGCACGCTCGCGGTCGGAGTTCTCGACGACACGGTCGTCGGTATCGGGATCGTTCTGACGGGGACGTTCGCGCTCGTCCACGAGACGCGTCGCCGTCGGATCGAGCGGATCGAAGAAGCCATCCCCGAACTGCTCGATCGCCTCGCGAGCCTCAACGAGGTGGGCATATCGATCGTCAGGGCGCTCGATCGGTTGGGCGACTCGAACCTCGGTGAACTCGACGACGAGATCGAACGGATCAATCGCGACGTCGCCTACGGCGCGAGCGTCACGAGCGCGCTCGGCCGGTTCGACGAGCGGGTCCGAACGGGCGGCGTCACACGCGTGGTGGCGTTAGTGACGAACGCGATGCGCGCAAGCGGCGACATCGCGCCGGTGCTCCGGGTCGCCGCCGAGGAGGCCCGAACCCGTCGCACCCGGAAGCGAAAACGTCGCCAGGAGATGACGACCTACCTCGTGATTATTTACCTGTCATTTCTGGTCTTTCTCGCGATCGTGTTCGTGCTCGTTACGGTATTTATGCCGACGATCCCCGCGCCCGCGGCGCTCGGCGAGTCGGGACTGGGCGGCCGATCGGTCGGCCTCTCGGCCACCCAGAAGAGCGGGTATATCCGACTGCTCTTTCACGCCGCGGCGATCCAGGGGGTCGCCTCGGGCTTCGTCGCGGGTCAGATGGCGAAGGGCGGCGTTGCCGACGGGGCGAAACACGCCGCGGGCATGCTGGCGCTCGCGTACGCCATGTTCTTGCTGTTCATCTGAGCCGACCGCGATCAGCGCCTCTCGCTTCCCGTCCTCCGACACCTCGCCGCCTGCTTTTCGACCACTCACCGGAGGAATCACCACGGATCTGCTACGAGGCCCACCGCCGGGCGTTTCACGCTCCGATCCGTGGCTGTGATATGGATCGGGTTCGGAGCCGCCGGGGCGTGCGCGAGACCTACGACCGCATCGCTACGCACTTCGCTCGAACCCGCGCGTACGCCTGGGACGACGTCACCGACTTCATAGAGGGCATCGAGGGCCACCTCGGACTGGACGTCGGCTGTGGGAACGGTCGCCACGCCGGTCCGCTCGCCGAACGCACCGATCGAGTCCTGGGTGTGGACGTTAGTCGAGAGGTCCTGAACGAAGCCCGCCGACGCGCAATCGAAGGTGACTACACCGACTCGTTTTCGCTACTGCAGGCCGACGCCGCCGACCTACCGCTGGGTGCCGACTCGATCGACGTCGCGCTCTCGATCGCCACGATTCACCACCTGCCGGATCGGGACACTCGAATCGAGAGCCTTGACGAACTCGCACGAGTGCTCGCGCCGGGCGGACGAGCCCTCCTGAGCGTCTGGTCGGTAACCCACGATCGCTTCGATCGGTCGGAGGGATTCGACACGGTCATCGACTGGACGTTGCCCGACGACGAGACGGTACCTCGCTACTATCACATCTACGACCCCACGGAGTTCGGCCGCGACCTCGCCGAAAGCGCGCTCGCCGTCGATCGGACGTATACCTCGCACGGGAACTGCTTCGGCGAGGTATCCGTACCGGGGTAATCGAGTAGACGATTCGCCGACCCGTCCTCGTCGTAACCTGAAGGGAAAGCGTCTTACTCCGTGCTGGATAATCCACGGTTTGTGCGCTGGTGGTCTAGTGGTATGACAATGGCCTTCCAAGCCATTAACCCGGGTTCAAATCCCGGCCGGCGCATGCATCGCTTTTCAGGACAGGCGTAGATCCTCTGAGCTATTGATCCGGGTGAGCAAACGTGTAGCGTTTGTAAACGTTGGAAGTCGCAGCGTCCGAGCGTGCGAGGGCGACCATCTTCCAGAAATCCGAGTCCCAGCCGGCGCATTTCCATTCCGTCTTCGCATCGAACGGCGTCTCGGAGCCAGTCATGCGGGTAAATGAGAACTCGTTGTGGGTCAGGGAACTCACTCGCAACGAAGAGCGGCGACGAACCGCGTAGAGTGGAGGTCGCTGGAGGGCCGATAGGTCTACACCATCGCGCCGGATCCGGTCGTGTCCGCGAGCGCGAGGGCGTCGTCGTAGTCGACATCACCGTCACGATCGACGTCGACGGCACCCGCCTGCTCGTCGGTGAGGTCGAACGTCCCCCGATCGACGGCCGCGACCAACGCGGCGTGGGCGATCGCGTCGAAGGGGTTCGTCTCCCCGTCGCCGGTGACGTCCTCGTAGACTCCGTCGTCGTCGAGGTCCTGGGGCGGCCCGAGCGTGATGCTGATCCCGGCGAAGACGAGCGTGATCTCCTCGGAGAACACCCCGTCACTGTCGTCGGCGCTGGTGTCCGCTCCCTCATCGTAGGCCGCGGCGATCCCGCCGACGCCGGCAACCACCGATACTACGAACAACAACGCGAGGCCGAACGCTCCGACCCGCCTTACGAGGCCATTTGTTCCATCCATACTGCGATAGAACGTTATTGGTGTTGGTTGAGAACCTTCCGCGGGTAGCTACCGGCTGAAATCACGACTTCGGCCGGCACGGCGTCGTAGTCCGTCGATACCGGATCGTGCCCTCACTTAGGTAGCTACTACCTCCGAGCGGTTGCCCGGACGCCACTCGGAATCAACGACTCGTTCGGTCGTCACTCGGTCAGGCCGTAGCCGCGCCGGAACAACCACACGTCGACGAGAACGGTGACGACCGCCGCGACGGTAAGGACGACGAGCGACGTATTGGGATCGATCTCGGCGATCCCGAGAAAGCCGTAACGAACCCCATCGACCATGTAGACCATCGGGTTGACGAGCGAGACCGTCCGCCAGAGCGGATCGAGAATCGACAGTGGGTAAAACACCGCGCCGACGAACACCAGCGGCCGGATAATGAACTGGTTCATCACCGCCAGATCGTCGAACGTCGTCGCCCAGAGCCCGCCGATGACACCCAAACCCGAGAAGAGCACCGAGACGACGAGTACGAACGCCACCACGTACAGTGGGTGAGCGAGTCCGACCGTCGCTACGTCGGGATCGAGAAGGGTGAATATCGCGCCGACGCCGGCGATGAGGACCCCGACGATCAGTCCCCGCAACGCGCTCGTCACGACGTAGGCGAGGACCATCTCCTCGTAGGTGAGCGGAGCGGTCTGGATCTCCTCGATGTAGTCCTCCCAGCGCCCGTGGAAGATCGTAAACGAGGCGTTCTGAAAGCCCTGAGCCGTGACGCCGAGCACGACGAGCCCTGGGAGGATAAAGAGGATGTAGGAAAACTCGCCGTAGGACCGGATGCGCTCGCCGATGATGACGCCGAACACGACGAAAAAGAGCGTGTTGGTCACTAACGGCGGCAGGAACGTACTGCGCGGCATCCGCACGTATCGGAGGATCTCGCGGCGTGCCAGCGCTCGAACGCCCAGCGACACCACACTCATGTGAGCCGCCCGCGGCGTTCTCGACGGGCGAAAGCGTTGATACGGGCCGGGAGCCGATCGAACGGCCTCACGTCGTCGCCTCCGGCGATTCGAGCCGCTTTGACTCCGATTCCGGGGCGTCGTCTTCGCTCTCGTCTTCACCACCGGTCAGGTCGACGAAGACCTCTTCGAGCGACGCCGGTTCGATGTCGATGCTCGTCGCCCTGTAGCCCGCTCGATCGAGCCGACGGACGAGTTCGGGAGCGACCGCGTTCGCGCGTTTCGCGGTGACGACTACCTCCCTCCCCTCGGTGGTGACCGCCTCGATCGAGCCCGCTTCGAGCTCGGTGCCGACGATATCGGGTACCTCCCGCGGGGTTTCGCTCAGTTGGATCCGGAGGGTATCGGTACCGCGCTGGGTGAGTTCGGCGGGACTCGCAACGGCGATCTTGCGCCCGGAGTCCATGATGGCGACCTCGTCACAGAGCTGTTCTGCCTCCTCGATGTAGTGGGTCGTCAGAAGGATCGTGGTCCCGTCGTCGTTCAGGTCGGTGATGATCCGCCAGAGAGCCCGGCGCAGTTCGACGTCCACGCCCGCGGTCGGTTCGTCGAGAATCAACAGATCGGGTTCGGAGACGAGTGCTCGTGCGAGGACGAACCGTCGTTTCATCCCTCCCGAGAGGTAGGTGAACTTCGTATCGCGCTTCTCGTAGATGCCGACGGTGCGCAGGGCCTCGTCGGCCCGCTCGGCGGCTTCTTCCTTCGTGACGCCGTGATAGCCCGCGTTGTGCATCAGCACTTCCCTGACCGGGAAGAACCGATCGACGTTGAACTCCTGGGGCGCAACGCCGACCCGGCTACGAACGTCCCGATACTCGTCCTCGACGTCGAAGCCGAAGACGCGTGCGTCCCCGCCGGTCTTTTTCACGAGGCCGATGAGTACGTTGATGAACGTCGTCTTGCCCGCGCCGTTCGGCCCCAAGAGACCGAAGAACTGCCCCGCCCCGATGTCGAGCGAGAGCCCACGGAGCGCTTTGACCTCCCCGTAGTCCTTTTCGAGATCACGTGTCGAGATGGCGAACTGCGAAGACACTACCCGAATCGAGGACAGGAACGCGATTAAGCGTGTCGTGTCGGCGGCGAAAATAGCGTCTCAGACTGACCAGAGAGACGATCCCAGCCCCGGCGAGCAGTGATCGTTCCACCGAGTCGGCGCGACGAAACACCGACCAAACAGCGGCGGACACGCACTGCACGCGCGAACGAGCGAACGAAGTGAGCGAGTGAGCGTTTTTAGTCCAGGTTTTTGCCGGGCCCGCAGTGACCGACCGTAGGGAGAGAACGAGGACACCGGTAAAAAAGTGGGTACTTAGAGCCGATACTCGAACTCGCCGGTCTCGGTTTCGAGCGCCGCGGTCAGGAGGGAAATCGTCGCGGCGATGTCGGCGCGATGGGCGCTTTCGGTGACAGTGTGTAAGTATCGCGTCGGGATCGAGAGCGCGCCGACCGGTTTCGCGCCCGCGGCGGTCTGAAAGCCCGCGGTGTCGGTCCCCCCTCGCGGTAACACTTCGAGCTGGAAGGGAATCTCGCGTTCTTCGGCGAGGTCGCGCAATCGATCCGTCGCTTTGGGGCTCGTGATCACGCTGGAGTCCTTGAGTTTGATGGCGACGCCGTCGCCGAGTTCGGTGACGTATTCGCCTTCGTCGAACCCCGGGACGTCGTTCGCGACGGTGACGTCGAGGGCGATCGCGAGATCCGGATCGAGATCGACGCCGAGCGCCTGTGCACCCCGGAGGCCGACCTCCTCCTGGACCGTGGCGGCGAAATGGATCGTCGGCTGCGGGTCGGCAGTTTCCGATCCGCCGTTCCCGTCGTCTCCGCTGCCGGCCTCCCCGGTCTCGTCGAGCCGGCGAGCGGCTTCGATCATCGTGAACAGACATGCCCGATCGTCGAGCGCTTTGCCGGTGACGTGCTCGCCGACGACCTCGGTGTCCTGGTCCATCGTCACGAGGTCGCCCGGTCGGACTCGTTCCTGCGCGGTCTCGCCGTCGAGTCCGAGATCGACGTGGACGTCCCCGACTTCGGGGCTTTTCTCTCGTTCGTCGTCGTCCATCGTGTGCGGCGGGACCGACCCGAGAACCCCGGGGACGTCGCCCTCGTCGGTATGGATCGTCACGCGCTGTGCGCGAAGGACTCTGGGATCCCAGCCGCCGAGCGCATCGAGTTCCACGAATCCCTCTTCGGTGACATGTCTGATCATAAAGCCGATCTCGTCCATATGTGCGGCGACCGTTATCTCGAAGTCGGCGTCGCCGTGCCGCGTAGCGACGACGTTGCCCATGGCGTCCCCGCGTAGTTCGTCGGTTACTGGTTCTAACTCGCGGCGAACGATCTCGCGGATTCGGTCCTCGTAGCCCGGCACACCCCGAGCCTCGGTCAGTTCACGGAGCAGATCGTCATCGAACGCGAACTCGTCGGTCATACCCCGTTCACAGGGACGACCGCCGGAAAACGTTGTTTACTGATCGCCGCCCCGATCGAGGCCAGTCGAAACCCTCAGTTCCCTGATTTCGGCTCGTTCGCCGCGAACAGCTCGTCGACGGCCTCGGTCGCCACACGGACGGCCCCCTCGGCTACCTCCTCGGGGTTCGGGTCATCGGGTTCCGACGGCGCGTTGAGGTAGACGTCAACGTCGAGCGTCCCGTCGGTGAACCGGACGGTAACGTCCATGTCGATGATCCGTGATTGCTTGTACTGCGAGAGAACGAATCCTTCGGCCGCCTCGGCCGCCGTCTCGGCGGCTTCCTCGTCGGTCGGCTCCGTCGATCGGCCCCCATCCGCTTCCGCGATCATCGCCACTTAGTCGCCGCCGGCACCCGGGCCGCCGGGACCGCCCGGACCGGGACCGCCGCCCATGCCGCCGCCGGCACCGCCGAGCATTCCCTGGAGCTCGCTCTGTAGCTGCTCGAACTGCTGTTGGACGCGCTCTTCCTGTTTATTGAGGGTTTCGACGCGCACTTCGAGGCTTTCCTGGGTGTCCGAGAGGTCCTCCTGAGCGTCGTCGTACTCGCTCTCGACGAGCAACTCGCCGACCTCGCGGTACATCGTCGTGTCCTCGTCCATGTCGTCCAGGGCGTCGAGGGCGGCTTCGACCTCGTTCAGTCGGCTCTCGGTCTGTTGTTTCTGCGTGGCGACCTGCTGAGCGGTCTCCTGGAGGTCCTGTAGCTCCTCGAGTTTCTCCTGTGCCTCCGGCGGCAAGTTTCCCTGCATACCCTATCGGTCGGTACCGCGACGGAAAAAGGCACCTCTTCGACCACCACATCGCCGCTTCGTATGTCGTCGGTACGCTACCTACCGCCCGCCATCGGCTCGTCGACCCGTCCGATCGGACCTGATGCTACCGAACGGCATGGAATCCTCGACGGCGGGCGGACGACGCTTCGAGCCCATCACGCGTCTGACGGGCTCTTATGTTCGTCCGGTCGATCGCCGAGACATGAACTCCTACGGTCGCTACGTCGTTGCGGCCGGCGTCTCTGTCGCGATGCACGAAGGTAGCGCCTCAGATCTCCGCGCCACCCTCGTTCAGAAAGTCGTGAGCCTCCCGGAGGATCTCGCGCGGACCGTCCTGGGTGATGGTATTGATCGCCTGTTCGTAATCGCGCCACTGTAGGTCCCGGTGTTCGGCCGACAGTTCCGCGCTGGCCTCGAACGACTCGGCGACGAAGAGATGCACCGTCTTGTGAATGGTCTTGCCGCCGGCCTGAAAGACGTAATCGTAGTCGCGACGGAAGCCATTCAGGAGTCGAAAGTCGCCGATGCCGGCTTCCTCGCGCACTTCGCGGATGGCCGTCTGCTGGAGTTCTTCGTCCCCTTCGACGCCGCCTTTGGGGAACTCCCAGTCCCCGGGACGGCTCTTGAGGAGGAGGTACTCGCGACGGCCCCTCGTGTCCCGAAAGAGGATAGCCCCCGCGCTGACCGCTTGCACTGGCATTATTACCACCCTATACAAGGAGACGTTAAGTGCGTATCGGAGCACTCGTGGGACCCCGTCGTGACTCCCTTCTAGGACCGACGGCGGGCGTCAGAGCACGAGCGCGTCGACGACGATCGCGATCAATACGGTCCCGAGATAGGCGTTCGAGGCGTGAAACGCCCGGAACGCCGCCTGTGTGGTCCGCTCGCGATGGAGTTTCACGACCGCCCAGAGGAAGATTCCTCCCACTAGTACCGTCGCCGCGGCGTAGATCCATCCGAGTTCGGCGAGCGCGGCGAGCGCGACTGCGGCGAGGAGGGTAGCACCGAGATACCAGAGGACGTGCCGGCGGGTCACCGCCTCACCGCGGACGACGGGGAGCATCGGAAAGCCGCCGCGCTCGTAGTCGTCCTTGTAAGCGAGCGCGAGGTTGTAGAAGTGTGCGGGCGTCCACAGGAAGATCACGACCGCGAGCCCCAGTCCCGGGAGGTCGACCGAGCCGGTGACCGCCGCCCAGCCGATGAGCGCGGGGAGCGCCCCGGCCGCACCCCCTAAGACCGTGTTCTGGACCGTATTGGGCTTGAGCACGAGCGTGTAGATCACGCTGTAGAAGGCAATCGCGACGAGTCCGAGGCCGGCCGCGAGGAGGTTCACCCGCAGGAAGACCCACAGCGACGCGAGCGCGAGCGCGAAACCGAACACCAAGGCGTTGGTCACCGAGACCTCGTCCACAGCGAGGGGTCGATCGGACGTCCGGTTCATCCGCCGGTCGACGTCGCGTTCGAGGACGTGGTTGAAGGTACCGCTCGCGCCGATCGCGAGCACGCCGCCGGAGAGCGTGAGGACCACGGTTCGGATTTCGAGGGCCGGGCCGGCCGCGAGCGCCATCGCCGCCGCGGCGACGAGACACAGAAGCCACATGAGCCGCGGCTTGGTCAGCGAGACGTACGCCGAGAGGGTTCTCTTGAATCGCGCTACCCGGTCCGCTCGCCGGCCTCCCTCGGGTTCGGTCGGTGTGGCCTCCGGATTCGGTTCGGTCGGTGCGACGTTCGCGCCGCGTTCCGTACTCGCCCGGTCGTCGGTTCGATGCGGTTCGGCTTCCGGCAACGATCGGGTTCCCGGAGTGTTCGTTTCGAGCGCCCACCCGAGCGCGACGACGACGCCGGCGAAGATCGTCATTCCGACGCCGAGGTGTGCCCACGGCACCCAGGCGGCCTCGCCGATGGCGGCGAACCCCGATCAGTTTTCTCCGATCGGTCGCGTCCACGGAGACCTTTTAGTTGAAAATACGATTCGGTCGGAAGTGATCGATACCAAGCAGGTGTTTGCTCAAAACATTCAGTTTACCGGAACGCTCAGGCAAACAAACGCCTCAAACGAGACGCTTTTTGCCGTGACGAGCGGTGGCAATCGAAAGGTGCTCATTGCCGATGACAACGGCGATGTGCAGGCGCTTTTAACCAAGACCGGCAATCTCAACGTCGACCAGATCGTCGACTATACGAAAACCACGTTGAGTGCCGCTGCCGGATCTACTGAACCCGTTCCGTCCGACGTGGAAGAGTACATGGTCGTGAGCACTGAAAATGGTAACCGGCGTATACCGCTATTTTTGCCAAATGACAGCACGCCTCCCGGCGATCCGACGAACCTGAAGGCCACAAACAAGACAGGTGCAGAGGCGATCAATCTCAACTGGAACTCTGTGTCAGCGACGGACCTCGACGAATACCGGGTGTATCGGTCGCTCTCGTCAGGATCGCCATACAACCAGATTGCTTCAGTGGACAGTTCGTCGACCGACTACACCGACTCCAACGTTTTGAACAGTGAGACCTACTACTATGTCGTCACGGCCGTAGACGACGTCGGAAATGAAAGTGGCTACTCGAACGAAGCAAGTGCTACTGCGACCTGACATGATACCCTGAATTGACTTCTCCCCTCGATGAATCGAGGGGATTCTTTCTCACGGAAAAG
>PXQR01000005.1 GCA_003021235.1 Halobacteriales archaeon QH_6_64_20
CACGGCGGACGGCGGCGAACCGGCGACCGACGGCGGTGCTGTCGCACGGAGCGATGGCCTCCCGGCCGACGACCACACGAGCCATGCGAGCGAAACGGAAGACGAACACGAGGACCACGCGAGCGTCTGGCCATTTGCGATCGGGGTCGGAGCGTTCGTGTTCCTGTTAGGGGCGTCGGGCTTTCAAGCCGGGGAGCTTCCCGGCGGTCTCGCAGGAACCTTTTACGCCGTGCTGATCGCGATCGGTTCCCTCATCACTGGGGGATCGTTGGTCGGCCTCACCCGCGAGCGCTTTCACGGTCCGGAGGGTCCCTTCGGGGAGAGCTGGCCGTTCGACGGGATCGAGAACGTAAAAACCGGCGTGTGGATCTTCCTGGCGTCGGACATCGTGCTCTTCGGGGCCTTTATCGGCTCGTACGTGTTCATCCGCGTTGCGAACGGCTGGATCGGCTGGCAGCCGGTGCCCCACGACCCGATCCCCGGCCTCGTGAACACCTATCTGTTGCTGACGAGCAGTTTCAGCGTCGTGCTCGCGATGGTCGCCGCCGAGAAGGGTTCGAAGGGAGGCGTCGTCGGCAGCCTGGTCGTGACCGTCGCGCTCGGGATCGGCTTCCTCGTGAACAAGGGCATCGAGTGGCAGGAACTCTTACACGAGGGCCTGTGGCTCTCGACGAACGTCCGGACCTCGACGTTTTTCCTGACGACCGGACTGCACGCGCTTCACGTCATCGCCGGCCTTGTGATCGCAGTCTATATGATCGCGCGGGCATCACGAGGAGCCTATCTCGACGACGAGCGTCCGATCGAGTACTTCGGGCTCTACTGGCACTTCGTCGACATCGTCTGGCTGTTCCTGTTCCCGCTGTTTTACATCCTCTAATCGCCACGCGATCACGACCGACCACCCACTACCACGATACCCACCGAAACCCACTGAAACACGTCATGACGAAACCGACCACGACATTCACGACGGCGCTCGCCACGACCGAACACAGCACGGCCACCATGGTACCCACCAGCAACCGATGAGTAACACCAAACTCTACGTCGCGATCTACGTCCTCCTGTTCGTGCTGGCGACCGCACAGGTCCTGGTGGAGTTCGCCGGCCTCGACTACTGGGTCGCGATGGGGGCGATCCTCGCGTTGTCCTTTGTGAAGGCGCTGTTCGTCGCGGGCTACTACCAGCATCTCAGGTACGAGCCGCGAACGCTGTCGTACCTCATGGCCACCGGCCTGCTCGCGGCGCTCGCGCTGACGATCGCCGCGTCGTACTCGATCACCTGAGGGCACAGCCGATATGGAACTCACACAACTGAGCGCGCTCGATTGGGGGCTCGTCGCGCTCGTAGTGATTCCATTGCTCCAGTTGCCGCTCGTTCTCTACCTGTCACGATACGTCGAGACCGACGGGGAGGCCCCGGTCGGCCACGCCGTCGAGTTCCGTGTCGATCCCGACGAGTCGCCACACGACTCGGGACGCGATACCGAACGCGTTCGAACGTCTCGCTCGGAGGATGCCCGCGTCGACGATCCGGCCACTGACCCGTCCTCCGTTGCGCCGCCGAGCACTACCTGTTCCGCCTGTGGAACCGAGAACGATCCCGACTTCTCGTACTGTCGACGCTGTGTCACGGAACTGTCGGACACCCGTTCGGCCGTCGCTTCGATCCCCCCACAGTAACCGGTAACCGGTGATCGGTGATCGGTAACCGACGACACTACCGGTAACTCGACCTCTAAGCGAAGCGGTGTGTGATGGCGTGAATCACCGTAGCGCTCGCTCGATCGCCCGTTGATCCATCGCTGATCCGTCGATCGGTCGCCCGCTCGATCACGTCCAGACGATCGCGTACGTGTAGGTAAGCCCGAGCGAGAGGAAGACGAGCGCGGCGACCACCTTGAGCTGAAAGAGGAACAACGCGTCGGATTCGGCGTCGTACGCTTCCTCGTAGGCCTCGCGTTCGGCGTCGGTACACGCCTCCCAGTGGCTCTCGCCGAGGTGAAGCGCACACAGGTCCTCGTCGCGGAAGGGGCGCTCGCAGTACGGACAGCGCGCCCGGGGCGTTTCGTTCGCCGGCACCGACGCGTCGAACCCGTTAAGCATCGTACCGGGCCGAGTCATCCGCGGACCCCGCTATATCGGACCCCGATCCGGTCGCTCGCCGTCGGGAACCGAACGGCCCACGCCGCCTTCGTCCGTCGTTCGGCGGCCATCGGTGATCGTGAACCGACGACCCCGATCACGGCGCGGCGGTAACGAGTTTCACGACGATGGCTACGATCAGCAACGACCCGAGGGCCCAAGCTCCTGCCATGGCTGCCTGTGCGCTTTGCAGCCCCCGGCTCCGGCCGGAGTGATAGGTCCCCCAGAACAGGAAGACACAGAAGACCGCCGCGGACGCGACGATCAACCCGAGTCCGACGGCGGCACCGATCGCCGGCGGACCCGTGACCATCGCGAGCGCACCGGCGGCGAACCCGAAGACGAGCACCACGAACCCGACGTACCACGTTCCCGGGGTCCGTGCCGCCTCGCCGACCACCGAGGCGTACCGCGACAGGGCATCGGTCGACTCGCCGCCCGCGCTGGCGTTTCGCTTCCGCTGGTTCGCCGTTACGGGTGACTGGCGTTGAGTGCTGATGCGAACGACCGCGATCGCTATCCCGACGGTAAACAGCCCCATTACGACGGTACTCAGTACGTAACTAATGCTTGCCATGGCTACCCATCCCAGGTTCTGTCTCTTCCGAGAGAAGCGAGGTTATTAAGCCTTTATCAGAAAAAGGGCAGAAGCGGTTCGCTCTCCGACTGACGACCACGGGGAGGGCGACCCAGGGCGACGGCCGAGGTGGAGATCGAAGTCGTTCCGACGCACGTTCGGTACGCTTTCGAACCTCGTTCGACGTTCGACGACTACTCCCGGCTGAGCAGGCGTTTGAGCCGCGAGGTGATCCCCAGGTTCCGCTTCGTGAGGATCACCGAGCTTTCGGCGCGCTCGCCGATCCGTTCGGGGATCGATCCGAGAACGAAGCGCTGGAGCAATTCGTCCCTGGTGGCACCGATGATCGTGATGTCGTTGTCGGCCGATCGTTCGAGGATGCCGTCGGCGATGTCCTCGCTCTCGACGACGGTGCCCGTACCCTCGACTTCCTCCAGGGCCCCGACGGCTTCGTCGACCGTCTCCTGGGCCTCGGTACGTTCCTCGTCGGTCGCGTCGGGGGAGACGATCCGCAGCGCCTCGATGCGAGCACCCGTCGTGCGCGCGACCGCCCGGGCGACCTCGCCGGCCAACTCGGCGTGCGGGCCGCCCGCGGTCGGGAGCAGGATCGACTCGGCGTCGCCGATACTCTCGCCTTCGATCCGCTCGACGAACACGTCGCTCGTCGCTTCGGTGATGACCGTATCGACGATACTGCCGAGAACGACGTTCCGACGCCGCGAGAGCCAGCCGCCCCAGCCCATCAGTACGGCGTCGCTGTCGTACTGGTCGATGGTGTTGAGGATCGCCTCGTCGACATGGTGGCTGATCCTGATGGTGCCGCTGACCGGAACTCGCTCCTCGGGTTCCGTATCCTGGCTTTCGACCGCCATCCCGCTACCGTCGGCAATGGTCATCGCGCGGTTGAGGACCTCCCGGCGCTCGTCGGTGTACTGCTGGCCACGGGAGAGCGGCGTCTGTTCGGGCAGGGAGACGGTCGAGAGCACGAGGATCTCGCCGTCGTTGTCCGCTGCGATGTCGTGAGCCGTTCGCATGAGCTGTTCGGTGTGATCGGGGTTCGCGATCGGGACGACGAGCTGGTAATCGCGGTCGTGGCCCGATGGATTGCGTTCGGTAACCGCGGTAGGGGTCTCGCGTTCGATGTCCTCGACCGGCGTCTCACGGGACTTCCAGACGAACCAGAAGACGACGCCGATGGCTTCGGCGGTCAGCCCGATCAGGATGTTCTGTAAGCCGAGGTTGACGAGCAACACGAAGTTCGCGATCACGGCGATCGCCGGAACGTAGGGAACGCCGGGTACCCTGAACCCGCGATCCAACTCCGGGCTCTGTCGCCGGGACTGGATCAGCGCGACGTTCACGACCGACAGGCCGCTGATCAACAGGAAGTTAGCGAAATTGGTGACTGATTCGAGGCCGAGATGTAAGCCGAAGAGGAAGCTCCCCTCGGCGGCTTCGGGGTTCTCGCCGAACAGCACGGTAAACACCATGATGAAGGTAAGGATGAACCCCCCAGTAAGCAGGATCGTCTTGTACGGCGTGCCGTACTCGGGGTGGATGTCGTCGAACTGGCGGGGCAGGTGATCCCGGCGGACCAGTGCCATCTTTACGCGCGAGCCGGCGAGGATCGTCGCGTTCGCCGCCGACAACATCGAAAACAGCGCGCCGACGATGATGACGTAAAACCCGATCGGCCCGAGGTAATATACTGTCTGTCGTAAGTCTTTGTGCAACCGGGGGCCAGATAGTGCATAAGAACTTCTCGCTAACAGTATAGGAGGCGGCATACGCCATCGAGACCTCCCCGTTCTCCGCGACGTACTCGGCGGGCGCGATCCCGCTCAGCTCGACGTTCCCCGCGAGAAAGGAAAGGAACTGTCCGTCGCTGACCGCGATGACGATCACGAGTACGACGAGGGCGTAGATGAAGGTCACAAAGCCCATCGAGATGTAGATCGCCCGCGGGATCGTGTAGCCCGGTTGCTTGATCTCTTCTGCGTTGGTCGCGATCGCCGAAAGCCAAAGAAGGTGATGAAGACGAGCGCGCTGGTCAGTCCGATCTGCGCGAAGCTCGTGATGTTTTGGCTAAAGGAGGTCACGATGACGTCGCCCTGGAAGGCCTGTAAGCCACCGTAGAGAAAGAGGATGATGAGCGCCACTTTCAGTGCGGTGACGGCGATCTGGAACTGATTGGACTCTTCGCTCCCCGAGATGTTGATGTATATCAACAACCCGAGTACGGCGAGGCCGGGAAGCCAGTAGGGAACCGACTGTGGGATGCCGAACACCGGGTACATGAATCGATAGAACCAGTCGGAGAAACTGGCGAGATAGAAGGCGGCGCTGGCGGGATAGCCGAGGATCATCGTCCACCCATGATGTAGGTCAGATCGGTCTCGGAGAAGGTGTTCGCGACGTACATATACTCCCCGCCCGATTCGGGGTGGATCGAGGAGAACTCGCCGTAGGCCGCGGCGGTGAAACTCGCGATGACGGCGGCGATCAGAAAGGAGACGATCGCGACCGTCCCGACGTTGGAAACCGCGAGCCCCGAGAGCACGAAGATACCGGCGGCGATCATCGTGCCGACGCCGATCGCGATCGCACCGACGAGACCGATGTTCGCGTCCAGTTCCTCGCCGATATTGCCCCCGCCGCCCCCTTCCGCTGAACCCTCTGCTGAGTCGGCTATCGTCCGCTTTTCAATAGCTGGCATAAAAGAACTCACGGTTATATCGCCGGCCGGTTTCAGTGATGTCTGTGGGGCGATCGCACACGGGGCAAGGGTCTCGCGCTCGGCCATCGTATGCGTAGCTCCCGCGTGGTGGCGAGATACGCGAACGACGCCGTCGCTCGCTCCGGGCGCGTCGGATCGTGGCCGACCGGCCGAGCACGGACCGTCCACGCGGACGAGAGCGTTGGGGTCTATCGGTCTACGCTTCGTGAACCACGGCGACGTCACACTCGACGTCCTGTAGGCGCTCGAACGTCGGCCGCGAGAGCAATCGCGAGGCGGCACTGCGATCGGTGCTCGCACCGACCATGACGAGGTCGTACTCCGAGGCGTGATCGACGAGGTACTCCTCGACGTCGGCCTGAGCGACGTGGGTTTCACACGGACACCGGACCGTCTCGACGAGGTTCGCGAGGGTTCGCTCGGCCGAACGGCGTTGTGCGTTCCGGGTGATACAGGTACCAACCGTCACCCCGCTGCCGTCGGTGAGTCGACGGGCGAAATCGAGCATACTGTGTGCGATGTCACCCGCTCGCCGGACCGAAACCAGCACCTGTTGCCATCGTGCTTGTTCACGAACCGACCGGAGCGCAACGGTGTCGATATCACCGCGGAACAATCCCGAAAGGTACGATGAGCCGCCCGCGTCCTCCCCGTACGGCGTCACGACGAGATCGCAGTTCGTCTCGCGGGCCGTATCCAGTATCGTCCTCGCCGTTGCGGTCTCCTCGGCGACGACGACGATGTCACACGGGACGTCGATCTCCGACTCGATGCGGTCTTTTACCCCCTCCAGTCGCGCCTGCGCCCGGTCGAGCACCCGACGCTCGGTAACGGTGGCCGGCTCCGAGGGGGCCTCGGCACCGTCCGTTCCCGTGGTCGGGTGTGATCGGTCGTTCCGTTCGACGCCGCCGTTCGGCTCGGCTTCGACCGTCTCGTTCGCTCCGAACTCCAGGAGGACGACCTTGCCGGCCGTGTGCGCCGCCGCGAGGCGAGCGGCGAACAGTGCCGTTCGTTCGGCTCGATCCCCGTCCATCGGGACGAGGACGTGATCGTCCCCCTCGATCGACTGATAGAGGTAACTCGCCCGTCTGTCGTAAAAGAGCGTGCGCCACGCGAGGAACACCGTGGCGATGATGACGCTCGCCGCGAACACGTTGAACACGTACAGTAGCTGTGAGGACCCGGTGACGAGTACGAGCAGCGCCGTCGAAAACGCCGACGGGTGTTCGACGCCGAGTACCCACGTAACGACGCCGGTGAGGAACAACCCCAGCGCCGCGCCGCCCGCCGCGGCCTGAAAGCCGGCGGGCGAGGTGTGATAGACCAGTCGCGCGACCAGTTCGAGGGCGACCCAGCCACAACACGCCCCGACGGTCAATCCGCCGATGAACTTCCAGGCCGAGGAGTACTGTTCGTGCGGGTCGGCGAACAGCGCGTACGTCCCCGAGGCGAGCGGCGGGAACAGAAGAAAGGACAGCTCGTCGACCGTACCCGATAGCCAGGTGATGACGCCGACCACGAACGGGACGAACACGAGCACCGAGAGGTGAACGAGGTTGTCGGTGTGTTCGATCCACCGGCGAAGCTCGTGCAGTTCCCGACGTTCGTATCGTCGCGCCCGCCGGCGAGCGCCGCGACAGCGCTTCCATACCTCTTCGAACACGTCGATTCTTGGCCGAGGAGCCTACATGTGCCTGTCGGCACGGAACACCGAGCCGGCTCTACACTGTTTCTCTCATTCGAGATCCCGGATTCGATCGTCCGTTCCCGCGACGATCAGGGTATCGTCGGGCGCGATCTCGGTGGTGTCGTCGGTGTGAAAGGCCCCGTTGCGCTCGACGCCGACGCCGACCCACCCGTGTCCCGAGCGGCCGTTCGCCCGGCCGAGCGTCCCGCCGGCGAACCGAGCGCCCTCGATACGGGCGAACTGGACGTAGCCGGTCGGGTGGAGCGCCTCGCCCCCGCGGATCTCGGTGGTGAGCATCCGGGCGGTCGTGCGCTGTTCGGACAGTGCGTAATCCGCGCCCGCGTCGGACGCCTTCGGTACGTTCTCGGCGTCCGTGACCCAGACGAGAATCTCGATGTCGTCGCTCAGCGCCCGACCGACCGCGGTGGCCAACAGCGCGGTCTCGTCGTCGACGGTAATCACGAGCGCCGTCGCGTCGGCGATCCCTGCCTCGGTGAGCGTTGCGATCTCGCTTACGTCCCCGGCGATGTCCGCGCCGACCGTTTCCCGGTCGTCGACCGTCGTGACGCTCGCTTCGCTGGCAAGCTCGAAACGACCGCGTGGCCGCCCTCGCCGAAGCCGGCGACCACGACCGACGTGTGACGGTTCGAGGACTCGACGCCGACGATCTCGTCGTGGATCGCGTCGAACGACTCGGTCGAGCCGACCGCCACGAGCACTGAGTTCGCGGTCAGGCGATCGCTCGGCTCGGGTGGGAGTCGTAGCTCGCCGACCACTGCTCCGTCCAGGGGTCCGCCGTTGCGGACGATCAGCTCCCTGACGACCGCTCCCTCGCCGAGGACGTCGGCCGACGCCGCGAGGTCCAATGTCGTGGCCTTCCGGGCCAGTCGCCGCCCGATGAGCGCCGGGGGACACACCACCCGGTCGACGCCGATCCGTTTCAATGCACTCCCTCGGGCCGGCGTCTCGATGAGACAAATCAACCCGTGCGTCGGTCGTGAGTTGGCGGACCGTCAGTGCGATGCTCGCGTTGCGCTCGCGGGCGTCAGTGACGACGAAGCTGGCTTTTTCGACCGACGCGGTTCGAGCGTGGCGAGTTCTGTCGGGTCGCCGTCGATGACCTGGTAGTCGCGATTGGACAGGTCGATCGCTTCCTCCTTGTTCGAGTCGACGAGGACGTACTCGATCTCCGAACTATCGAGTTCGTCGAGCAGGACGCTCTTGCCGCGACCGTACTCACAGACGACGGCGTGGTCCTCTTTCGACGTCAGTTGGTCGTCGAGCATGACCGGCGCGCGCTCGAAGAGGGGGATCACGAGGATCCGAAGCGTAATGAACCCAATGATCACCCCCGAAAGCTGAAACCAGATGACGAGCAGGTTCATAAACGGCGTCTCCCAGGGGGCGTCGGCTCCGTAGCCGGTGGTCGTCATGGTCTCGACGACCGTCTAGAGCGACTGGAAGTAACTGTTGTCGTCCCCTTCCAAGAACAACATTCCGAAGTGATAGATAACGGAGTACGACAGAACCAGGCCGACTAACGCGACGGCGAACAGCACTACCTTTCGCTGTCGTCCCGTGAGGTCGTCGAACGAGTCGATGGACCAGGGCTGGCGGAGTTGTTGTCCCAGTGGTCCGGTAGGTTTGTTCGAACTCATCGGTCGATGATCGGACATCGACAGACGTGTGTATGAGTTCTTTCCTTGTCCCTCTGACTCCGTTCGGGCGATTTCGAGCGAGCCCGTTCGGACGAACGACCATCGACCGTGCCGCTGGCGGTGCGGCGCGCGAGCGAACCGGGAAGGACTTACCGACGAGGCCGAAGTCGGAGACGAACACGAATGTACGACTTCGTCGTTGTCGGGGCCGGCCCTGCCGGGTCGCGTTTCGCCCGCCGGGCCACCGAAGCCGGCCACGAGGTACTGGTACTCGAACGCGGCGAGGTCGGCGAACCGCTTGCCTGTTCGGGCCACGTCAGCGCCGACCTCTGGGAGTTCACCCCGCCCGATGCACGCGAGCAACTGCTCGAAAACGAGATCCGAGGCGCGAACTTCCACGTCGGCGGACCGCGTAGCGAGAGCCATCCGTTCTACACGCACGAGACGATCTCGTACGTGATCGATCGCGTCGGACTCGACTCGGTGCTCGCCGACGCGGCTCGAACGGCCGGCGCGGACCTCCGCGAAGGTCACAGCGTCCTCGGCGTCGAGGAAGAGGGCGAGTACGTCTCGGTGACTGCCCGCACGCCAGCAGGGGACGGAGACGAAGCCGGGGTCGGGGATAGAACCGAAGCCGGACCCGGGACCGAAGCGAGGACCGGAACGAGGGCCGAAAGCGAGTCCGAAGCACGGACCGAGACGTTTCGCGCCCGGATGGTCGTCGGCTGTGACGGGCCGGTTTCTGTCGTCCGACGCGAGTGTGGGCTCCCCGAACCGGGCGAGAAACTGCAAGGGCTGCTGGGATTTTCCGACGAGACCGAAGTCGAGGAGTTCGTCGACGTCCATCTCACGGCACCGACCTTCTTCGCCTGGCGAATTCCGCGCGGCGCGGCCGGCACCGAATACGGACTGGCCGCACCGCCGGGAGCGGAGGCGAACGAGCTGTTCGAGCGCTTCACTGCGGAGTACGGCGTCGACATCGACGAGGTGTGTGCGGGACTGATCCCGATCGACCCGCCCGACCGCGTGACGGGCCGCCGAAGTCTGTTGATCGGCGATGCCGCGGCTCAGACCAAACCCTTCACCGGCGGCGGCATAGTGTATGGAATGACCGCCGCCGACCACGCCGCCCGCAAGGTCGATCCTCACAGTCCGAAAAGCCTCGCCGCCTACGAGCGTGCGTGGCGGACGGATCTGAGTACCGAGATCCGACTGGGTGCCTGGATCCGCCGTGCGTACTCGCTCCCGGAGCCGGTCCAAAAGGTCGGCCTTCGGGCGCTGTCGGGCGAGATCGATGTTCACATGGACAAGCCTACCTCGGTCTTCTCGACCGCTCAGCTCAAGACCTTTCTCTCGCGATCGTAGTCCGAACCCTGTCTAACGCCGATCGTGGACGGACGTAGCGACTTTCCACTCGCCAGTGAGTCGAACCTCTCGATCCGTTGGGCGACGTTAACTTGCGCTACTACGTGCTGAGCAACCGCTACTGGGTGGGACTGAAAGGGGCCGGCGCGGTCGGCGTTCTCGTGAGCGACTGAAGGAAGCAAACGAGAGCTCGAAAGCCGAGCGGGCCGAGGGCTTTCAAACCGTTCAATACGGCTCGCTGTCCTATCCCATATTCTTAAGCCAACACTGCCGATCGGCAGCTCCCAAGCCGTAAGTAATCCACTGCCGTAGCGCGGACATGAACCCCTCGCGTTTCACGAGCGCCGTCTGCGTCGTCGCGATCGTCGGCTGTCTGCTCGTTGCAGGCGCTCCATTACTCTTCGGTGCCCCGGCGGCCTTTCGCGGTAGCGTCGTCGCCTCGGCGCTTTTAGGTACCGTGTTCGCCGGCTACAACGCCTATTCGGTGCGGACGTACGGCCAACCCCGCCTGGCGGCGGGCGTCATGACCGCGATCTTCGGGCTATGGTTCGTCGGTGCGCCGCTCGTCTACACCGTCGGCGACCTCCTGACCGCCGTGATCCAAACCGGAGGATCCCTCACCGCGGCCTTCGGCGGGTACGCCGCCGTCGAAGCGATCGAACTCCTGGTCCGGCGAACGCCGCTCGCCGAGAACGTCCCTCAGGCCGGTCGCGACGACTGACCGACGGTTCGTCGCTTCCTTCGCGTCGCCCCGACGTCGATAGCACGGACAGTACGGACAGCACGAACACCCCGGACACCGCAGAGACCGTGTCCCGTTTTCTCGGGCCAACGCCGCCCGTGCTATCACACAGGATATGTCGCTACGTTTCGAAGGACTGTTACGGTTACTAACTCATAGATAGATTTATACTACAATACTTGTAAAGCCAATATGATAGGAGACATGACTGATCGACGCACCGATGGGCACGGAGACGCCGTTTCGTCGACCGCGGCGTACATGGCCGAACAGCTCTGCCGGGGGTTCAGAGCCCACGACGACCGCGATCGGGATCGATCGATCGAGGCCTTCTTCGAGGTCGATCGACGCCAGTTCGCCCACCTCGACGACGCGACCGCACGAACGGCGACGACGGCCTATGTCGACGCGCTCTGGGCGAAAGACGCCCTCGAAGCGGACTGTTCGGCTGCCGACGGAACGATCGACACCGAAGCCATCGCGCGGGCGGACTGGGCACCCGTCGAACGGTGCTTCGGCGAGCGGGCGGCCGCCGTCGGGATGAACTCCTCGTACGCGCGCGACTCGACGGCGGCGTGGCGTCGGCACAAGACCGGCGAGGACTACTGGACGGCCTTCCTTCGAGCCCAGACCGCCGAACTGCGCGCGGCGGTTCAGGACCCTGCTTACCCGCACAAACCCAACGAAGGGCTGTCGGGGTACGGCCCCGAGCCGGTCAGGTACGTCCTCGGCGTCGAGCTACACGACATGCATACCGAACCCCACTGGCGGCAGGCCGTTCGCGCGCTGACTCCGTACTATGCCTTCGTCCTCAACGCCCACCGCGAGCGCGGCCTCCTCAACGAGATCGCCCTTCCCTCCTGATCGCCGTCCGATCGGCACACGGTGTCCGTGCGAGCGAGCCGGTTCAAGCGCCGAAACGAATATATGCTTTGCTTTCCAGTTACATACCGAATAAATACGAACGAGCTTCGACCCCTGATCGACGACCTGCGGCGAGCGGCGGAGGGCGCGTTGCTCGGCGTCGGATACTACGAGGACGACGAGTACGAGATGGTCTACACGCGGACGGACCTCTACGAGCGCTACCCCGCGGAGAAGATCGACGAGATCGCCCGCGACATGGTGCTCGAAGGACTCAGCGACGACCACCACGAGCGTCTGCTGTACGATTTCGGTGGTTTGTCGGCGACGATCCGCTCGTTCGACCGTGGGGTAACCGTTCATGTCCCGCTCGACGGGCGCTCCGGGCTCGGCTTCGGGCTCGACGACCCCTCGCTCACGCTCGCCGGCACGCTTCTCGATCGCTGTCTCGCCTTCGCCGACGCGCACGAGGAACCCGGCGGGAACACCGCGCTCGCCGACGATTGAGGGAGTCGCTCTCGTCGTCCTTGCCGCCCTCACTGTCCTCGCCGTGCTCGCCGACCGCGCAGTGCCGGTCGGCGCTCACATCGGCTACTCGTAGGTCGGTAGTCGTCCCGACCGATCGGACCCGTCGACGAACGGGAGCATCTCGACGCTCGCGTTCCGCTCTTTCCCGTCGATCCGAACCGCTACGTTTCGGGTATCGAGACCGTACTCGACGAGCGCGAGCGCGATCGGCGTGTCGAGGGTCGGGCTCTCGATCCCGCGGGTAACCTCGCCGATCGACGCGTCGCCATCGAACACCGCGGCTCCCGCCGACGGGACCGCTTCACACCGGAGGCCGACGAGCCGCCGGCTCGGCCGCCCGCGGTTCTCGATCCGGGAGACGACCTCCTGGCCGACGTAACAACCCTTCTCGAAGTCGAGGGCGTTCCTGATCCCCGCGACGTTCGGGACGAGTCCCTCCAATTCGCTTTCGAACAGCGGCGTGCCGGCTTCCGTGGTCAACGCCTCGAAAGTGTCGTAGCCGAAGGGAACCGCGTTCATCCCGCGGGTGAGCAACGTATCGAAGACCTCGGGGGCATCCGCGGTGTCGCAGACGACCCCGTAGCTCTCCTCGCCACAGAGCGCGTCGGTGCGGATCACCGTGACGCCGGCGTCGCCGAGTTCCCCGCGGACGAACTGTAGGTGCTCCTCGGGTGTTCCGGCATTCGTGAGCACGCTCGCGATCTTCTCGGTCGCCTGCGGGCCGTGGACCTCGAAGGTGTGCATCGAATCGGTCGTGACGGCGATCTCGACGTCCTGGATGAACGTCTTCTCGCGCCACTCGGTCGCTAATGGCTCGGCGCGGTCCGGCGGCGTGAACAACAGCAGGCGCTCGCCCGCGTTGTAGACGTACAGATCGGTCTCGATTCTCCCTTGCGGGCCCAACAGCAAGGCGTAACATCCCTGCCCATCGGTATCGGGCACGCGATTCGACACGGCGTTATCGACGAATTCGAGCCGGTCGTCGCCCGTGACGACGACGAGGCCATAGCCCGTCTCGATGACGCCGACGCCCTGTCTCACGGCCCGATGCGTGCGTTCGTGCCGGGTGTAGCCCGCGACGACGCGCCGACCGCCCCGCTCGGTGAAGGTCGCACCGTAGGACTCGTGCAGATCGGTTAGTTCGTCGCCGGTCGACCCGTCCTCGGCCGATCCATCGTCGGTCGGATCGTCGGATTCCTCGTCGGTGCTCATTATCGATTCTGTGGAGGCCACGCGATTTAACGGTTCGACTCCGTCGGCTCGATCGTCCGGCGTCGAACGGGGAAACGAATCGAGGGACTCCGAGCGACCGATCAGTCCTCGTCGGGTGTGTAGACGTACAGACAGTCGTTGGGGTACGACCGTCCGTACTGGTCGGCGTCCTCACAACAGAGCACGCGGCCGTCGTCCAGTACGAACACGTCGTCGATGTTCACGAGCGCGTCGTCCGCGATGTCGGCCGGATCGGTGGCGTCCGGGCCGACGATCACCGGTTCGAGCGTCGAAATGTCGTAGCCGTCTTCGATCTCGGCGCGGTAGACCAGTTCGCCGTTAATGCGATCGAGCCGAAGAGCACCTTGGTCGTCGCCGGCTACTGCTCCGGAACGACCCCGTGCTCGCCCTCGCTCTCGCTTCTGTTCGTCCCCTCGATCTCGTCGAACAATGACCTGACCCGCCCCTCGATATCTTGGCGGATTCCGCGAACCGTCTCGATGTCCTCTCCTTCGGGATTCGGTAGCGCCCACTCGCGCGACTCGACGCCAAAGGAGGTCGGGTTGAATTCGGCAATCGAACAGCCCATCGTCACGAGGTAGTCACAGGTTTTCAACTCTTCGAGGTCAACGTACTTCGGCGTGCGACCGGAGAGGTCGAATTCCTCTTCGGCCATCGCCTCAACGACGACTTCGTGGACGTGATCCGCCGGCTGTGTTCCCCCGGTCAGTATCTCGATCCGCTCGGTGAGGTCTCGGCGCTCGCGCTCGCACTCGGCGAAGGCCGTCGCAATCTGACTGCGTCCGGCGTTCTGCACACACATGAACGCCATTCGGATCGGTTGGGCCTCCGACTCGCTTGCACTCTCTGACCGTCCGAGGAGACGATCGATAATCAAGAGCATGATAATCGCGCTAAAGCGACGGTTCTCATATTCGCTGCTATGATGGGTACCGACGGATATTTGTCCCTATATACTCCTGCTGATCGATAGCGGATCGCCTGTACGGTATCGAGGTATCGGTTACCAGGATCGCCGAGCGCCCGGTCACGCACTCAGCGTACGGAGATCGGCGAGAACGAGTACCCGGATACGATCCAGACGATCCAGACGTTTAAAAAGAGTGCCGAAACGTGACGCGCACCGCCTACTTGTCGGCGAGGCTGTGATCGCTGTCGTCGGGCGTGTAGATGTACATACAGTCGTTGGGGTACGACCGCCCGTACTGGTCGGCGTCCTCCGAGCAGATGACGCGGCCATCGTTCAACACAAAGATCCCGTCGACGTTCACGACCGCGCCATCCGCGACGTCCGCAGGATCGGTGCCGTCCGGGCCGACGATCACCGGTTCGAGCGTGGAGATATCGTACTCCGCTTCGAGTTCGGCACGATAGACCATCCCGCCGTCAACGCGATCGAGTTGGAGATCCCCTTCCTCGTCAGCCATGCCGTCGTTGACCTCCGAGAGTCCGAGGTAGACGTAATCACCGGGTTCGGCACCCTCAACGCTGTCGATCCCTTCGCTCTTTCTGAACTCGACGGTTCCGCCGACTTCCTTGGCGGCGGCGCGCGTTTCGATGAACGGGATCCGTCGGAGCTCCTCGTCAACACCATCGGGACCGTTCTCCTCGTGCTGCTCGGCCCACGCGAGGATCTCCTCGTTGGAAACGTAGTCCTGATTTCCGTTTGCGACGACTTCCTCGTCCGCCTCCTTTAGCGCCGCCTCCAAGTCCTCCTCCCAGTCGGTATCGGCGTGGGATTCGAGGTAATCGACCTGTGTGATGTCGTCGTACTCGGCGATCCAGGATTCGACCTCTGCGTTGCTTGCGCTGCCCAACGGGATCCAATCGAGTTCGAGTTCGGTGCTCGCCGGCGGCTTCCCCTTCCCAGGGTCCTCGTTGGTGACCTCTGCGACGTAGAGCGTGCCCGTAAGCGCCATCGGATCGTCGTAGCTCGGGATCTCCTCGTCGGCGACGAACTTGTAGAATCCCTTGTTGGAGCCGTCCGTACTGAGATAGACCGTCTTTTGATCCTCCTGTGCGTCGGGTGCCTCCCAGGCGGAGCGACCCATAACGTAGTACTTCACCGGCTGTGGGGTCTCGGAGTCAGGTTCGCGGAGATCGACGTTGTAACCGGTGCGGTACTGGTTCGGGTACCCCTCGCCGATCGGCGTCGTCGTGTTCTCGCCGTCGTCCTGATCGACCGGATCGGCACCGAGGTAGTACGCGTGCAGTTCGACGCCGCTCAGAGCGAACGCGCCCTGGGGATAGACGCCGTCGTTGTACTCCTCGTACCACTCCGAGTCGCCGACGGTTGCGGGGTTCGGCCGGTTGAAGAACTGGGCCGCACCGATGAGACCGATACCGCTTCCCTCTTCGACGATCTGGCTGGTCGTCGCGGTGTAGGACAGACGCGTGTGGTTGTACTCCTCTTCGGAGGAGATAGCCGTGTTCCACGGGCTGAGGTCGCCGTAACAGTTGATCCGCGTACCCCCGACGTCGCGGAACGCCTCGGTGTTCGCGAGGTTGATCGTGTTCTCCAGGTCGGCGTGCCATTCGCCGTCGTCGTTCTGGCTGATCGGCATCCGAGTGACGTTGCCGGGACTGGACTCGAAGTTCGTAAAGAGCAGTCCCTCCGTGCCGCCGTCGTTCGTGGGAACGAACTGGTTCATGTCGGGAGTGTACCCGAGATCGGTGTACCGCGAGCCGGCGAACTCCTCGACACCGAAGCCCTCGGGCGTGACCGGCATGCCTAAGTCCTCGTTGTTCGCAATGTTATCGCCTTCTTGAGCGAGCAGTACGTACTCGCCGTTCGCGACTCGGACTTTCGATTGCTCCTCGTTCGTGTTCGGAACGCTTAGTTCGTCGAACCCGTCGTTCTCGTAGAAGTTATAGCCACTGACGTATCCGATCCCGCCGCTGTTGAACGGCGCAGGGTTCATACGACTCGGATGCTGTAGACTGAAAAAGAGCGTTCCAGCCTGCGTCATGAACTGTCCTGTCACTTCGGCACCGAGCGCAGTCGATGCGAACCGTTCGATCTCGCCTTTCACGCTCGGTGCGCCCGAGGTGTCCCCATCCTCGTCGGATTGAGCGCTCGCCACACCGCTCACGCTGGCACCGAGCGCGGCGGCCACTGACGTCGCCATTAGGTTTCGTCGAGTTAATTCGACCATGCAGATAGAGCGCCAGAGCCTCAGTAAAAATGGCTTTCTAATATAGCTCTATAGACCACTGATCGTAAATAAGGTCATATGAACGTTACGTACGGCTCACCTCCGCGCGGTACCCCGGATCGAATCGAACTATATACCTATCCCTATGTCTCGTACGAAATCTCGGCACCGGCTCTGTGCGGAAAGTCGCTACACTGGGGAGGCGGTGAGGTGTCGAAACCGGCTCGGGCGTTTCCCGTCGGTCAGCCGCGAGTGCAGTGAGGAGCGCGAAAAGGAGAGAAGGGCCGGGCTACTCCATGCCGCGGTCGCGCGCTCCCTGCCGGATCTCCTCGGCGCGCTCGCGGACCCAGGAGACGTATCGTTCGATCTGGTTCGGCGTCTTCCCGTAGAACGATGCTACCCAGTTCGTGTCCGTCCCGGGTTGGGTGAGAAAGTACGCGATGATCGTGTCCTTGCCGGCCTGGATGATCTCGGGTGGCACACCCCGAGAACCGGTGCCGGCTTCTTCAAAGCCGTTGACGTCGAAGTAGACGTCGGCGTACAGCTCGGCGAGGTCCGGCTCGTCGAACGTGATTCCCTCGTGACGGGGCGCTTCGAACCGATAGCGGGGTTCCTCGCCCGCCGAGCGCTCCTCGACGATCCGAACGTTCAGCACGTACTCCCTGTGGATCGATTCCGCGTTCTCGTCTCCGTTTCCGTTTCCCCGCTCCGTCGTCGGGTCGTCGGATCGTGACATGGATGGTAGTAGCGATAGCGGTATGGCGGCGGTGGCAGTGGTGACAGTGGTGTGGCGGTAGCGACCGTGTGGGGCGTTCGTCAACCGTTTGGCCCTGCCGCGGATGCGACCGGACGGTACGACCGTCGGATCCACTGAGTCGGTCTTAAAGCTACTGTACCGTCTCTCTATAGCGATACTGACTCGTGGGGAGTCCTGTTTCGTTCTCCGCGTCTACGCCGAGTCGCTCGTATCGTTTCCTGCTCGTCGGGGGATCCCTCGACGCCGGCAGCCTCGACGCCAGCAGGACCGAGGGCGCATGTGGACGAGTCGGCCGAACGGGTCGACGGCGACGGATATCGTCGCTCGGTCGCCAGCCTAACCGCTGACAGCCGCGGACGTCGACGACACCTGCTCTCGGACCCTCGTAAATCAGTGTGTCAGTCCCTCGTGAACCAGTGTGTTAGTGTATCGGTGTCGGTACGGGAGTCGACGATCGCCGATCGGGTTACCGACGAACAGTCGACACGTCCGGGTGATCGCTTCCGGCCGGGAGCGGGGGCTCGGACCGGAACCGCCGGTCGAGAAACCGAGGGCCGTAGACGGCGGGTCGGAGGACCGGGATCGACGCTCCGATCCCCGCTTACCGCCACAGACGACCGATGGCGTGACGGAACCGCTCGAACAGCGATGGGTCCTCGTTGCCCGTGTCGGGATCGGTGTCCGGGACGACGCTCTCGTCCGGTTTGATGAGGGTTCGCCCTTCGTCCCGATCGACGTCGATGAGGTCGTCGGCCTTGAGATCCGAGAGTGCCCCTTCGAGATCGTCGATCGTGACGTCGGCCTGCGAACGGAGCTCGAACACGGTCATCCCATCGCTACCCCGCTCGACGAGCGCATCGAGCACCGCGACCTCCGCCTCGTCGCGGCTCCGGTACTCGGGCTTTGCTCTCATTAGCCATAGTACAGCGGCGATTACCTTACCTGTATCCCTCGCCGGTAACGGTCGCGGCTCCCCTTCCGGGGCACGTCCGCTCCGGTGGGTCCCGGGTACGACACGCCACAGGAGTACGTTTATCAGCCCGGCTCCGAAACCCCGGGCAATGGGATTTACGTGCTCGCTGTTCGGCCACGAGTACGCCGACGGCGACGTCGAGCGCGAGCGTGCCGATCACGGCGCGGAAGTCGTGACCACCGTCCGTGTTACCGAGACGTGCCGGCGCTGTGGACACGCGCGGGTGGTCTCGGAGAACACCGAGGTCGTGGTAGGAACTCCTCCGAACTCGACCGCCGGCGAGCGCGGGCGCTCATCCGAAGGGACGGGAACCGAAGCCACTGAGGCCGAAACCGCCGAAGTCGAATCCGCCGGAACCGAACCGGTCGGAACCGCACTCACCGGGAACGGACACGCCGGCACCGAAGCCGACTCGATCGAAGTCGGCGACACGAAGCTCGGTCCGAACGACGGTGCGAGCGGGTCAGCCGACGCTCACGGCGAAGCCGGTTCGATCGACATCGAGGACGAGGAGGAGCGGAGCGACTCGCAACCGACGGCCGCGGCGGCGACCCGGCGTTCGCTCGCCGAGAGCGAGCTACGGTGTCGGGGCTGTGAGTTCAGCGAGGCGGTACTCGGCTCGGCGTTACGGGCGGGCGACAGCTGTCCGGCGTGTAGCCGGGGGTATCTCGTGCGGCGAACACGAAAGGGGTAAGACGGAAGCTTCACTAGGAGGCTCCCATGCGTGAGTACAAGATGCGCCGCGGCGAACACTTGGACGAACGAATACCGGACATGGAAGGTACCATCGAAGAGTACTTCGGTGCCCCGACGGCCACCCAAGAATACAAGGGTAGCGACCTGCTGGTCGTCGAGGAACCGGACAATCCCGTGTTCGAGCGGATCGTCGTCGGTGCCGTCGCCTACAGCAGCAAAAAGGACACCTTGGCCGTGGAGTTCACCGAACGCGACCCGACGGACCTGTCGCCCGGCGACTTGGAGGCCGCCGGCGAGGCCGTCTCGCTCAAGAACGACTTCCTGCTCGAAGCGACCGGCCGGGACGCCAAGGGCCGGCGCAAGTCGATGAAAAACGATGTCCAGGACGCCGATACCCCCGACAACATCTGAGACGCGTTCGATCCCGTGTGGTTCGGTTTCGCAGTTCGAGTCCGGTAACCCTCCCGCTCCCGTCGGCGTTCGCTGTCGGTCTCAGCATCGCTCGGTGTGTCGGAGTTCAACGACCGGCTCGATCGCGTGCCTGCGCCCGACGACTCTCCGAGACGCCGGTGTAACGACCGAGACGGGAGCAGTACGGAACGCGAAGCCGGGAAGCGGGGACGGTCGCTCGCAACGTCGGCTCGACTCGCCTACTGGCCGAGACGCTTACGGCTGATCGAGGTCCCTGCGGCGGTGATAACGAGCTGGTCGTCGTCCTTCTGGACGATGTCGCCGCCGACCTCCTGGGCGGCTTGCTGGAGTTCGGCGCTGACGCGCTCCATCGTCCGGTCACGGGTCGCTCGGGGTGCGATGTCGGCGATGACGATGTCGCCGTCGTAGATCGCGTCCTTGATCGGCGCGACGTCGCGCTGAGAGCTGATCTTCGCGACGTGTACCTGCGTCCCCGTTTCCGTGGACGACGCCTCGAAGTCCTCGATATCGAGTTCGATGTAGTCGGCGGACTCGCCTCTCGATCCCTGTCCGCCCACCAGACGGTCCATGAGGCCCATATTGCCGGAGCGACCGGGACCAGCATAGTTCTTGCGTCCTCGGGGCACGCTCGTGCTCGCCGGCGACCGCGTCGCCGATCACCGTGATCGCATCCTCGCCGTGTCTCGCCCTCCTATTGGAACCCGACCCCCATCAGTTGCCGCCGGCGCCGTCGCTGGGATGTGACCGTATCCCTCGTCGTGCGAACGTGTTCGAATCGGCATCACGTCGGGTGTCCCCGTGTACCTTAGCGCACGTGTGGCTGACTATCGGTTCGGCGATAAGGTGGCTGAGGGGAGTAAGCCCCCTTCCGTTCGTCCCGGCATTCGGCTCTGCGTCCACATCGTGTCCGGGCTACCTTTCGTGTGGACTTGCACCGGTGAGGATTCGCCGTTCCATCCGTTCTCCCCCCCCATGCCTCGGTGGGTTACCTCTCCGTTCCTTGTTCGACCGCGACGGGTAACGTCGCGGTCTTCTTCGGTTCGGGTTCGCGCGCGAGCGGACCGCTCCGGGCTTGCGCCCGGTCACCTGCCCGACGGTGGGGGGACTTTCCTCGTGTCCCGAACGGGCCGAAGCCCGCAGGACACGGGAGCCGGGCTCCCTCTGCCGAGCCCTACTACACGAGCCATCATAAAAACGATTGGCCTCGCCCGTGGAGGTTCCGAGCGCCCGACACGATCTGGCGGTCGTAGCGGACGACGATCGACGCGACCGCGACGACTGACATGACCGCCGAGGCCACGCCCGCCGGCGATCGGTCTACGGCTGTACTGAGAAGCCTCCGCCTCCGATACCTCCCGTCGAAACCCGGCTCACCCCGCCGCGTCAGTAGCGAAGCTGACCCGCTCGGCGTCGACGCTCGCCCGGTCGGTCGCCGCGTCGAGGTCGAACTCCCGCACTACGTCGCCGTCGCGGATCAGGGGTGAAAGCAACGCCTCGCCGTCGGTCGGTCCCGCTCGGTCGGCGAGCGCGACGTCGTGACCGCCATCCGGCGTTCGGTAGACCTCCTTCCTGCCCGGAAGCTTCCCGCGTTTGGCGGCCGGCTCCCCGTCCATCTCCACGATGTCGAGCGCGAAGTCGATCGGGTCGGCGTTCGACACGTGGCCCCCGACGCCGAACCCGTCGGCCACCCCGCGCAGTTCCCGCAGGTCCGCGGGGCCCAAGCCGCCGCTCGCAAAGATCTCGACGTCCTCCCTCCCGACGGAATCGAGCGCCCAGCGTACCTCCCGGAGGATGTGTTCGAAGTTCCCCCGGCGCGACCCGGTGGTGTCGATCCGGACGCTGTCGAGCGCGTCGCCTAAAGCGTCCGCCGCTCGCAGCGACTCGTCGACCTCGTCGGCGTACGTATCACACAGCGCGATCCGGGGGACTGCCGGCGCGACGGCTGCGTCGAACGCCTGCCATGCCCGTTTCTGATTGCCCCGGCCGAAGGCGATGAGCATGGCGTGAGGCATCGTCCCGCCGGCCTCCCGTCCGAGGAGGTCGCCCGCCGCGACGTGGGAGAACCCATCCAGGCCGCCGATAAGCGCCGAGCGCTCGACGACCGCCGCGATCGAAGGGTGGACGTGTCTGGCCCCGAAGCTGAAGACGAGCGAGTCCGGGGCTGCCCGTCTGACCTCCATGGCTCCGGTGGCCATCGCGGAGGCGTGTGACAGAAATCCCAACAGGCTGGTTTCGAACCGGGCGAACTCCAGATAGGGACCTTCGATCCGGCACACCGGCCCGCCGTCGAACAGTTGGCCCTCGCGCATGGCGTCGACGTCGATCGCGTGTCCCGAAAGTAGGCCGGCGACGTCCTTCGTCCCCGAGAGCACCTCGAACTCGCCCGTCGGAAACTGGTCGGCGGTCACCTCCGCGATCACGTGAGGGTTCTTCCCGGCGTGGCGAAGCGTCGTCGCCGTCCGATCGAAGTACGCGTCGGTCGCCCGGCCCTCGTTGATCGCCTCCGGGGAGACGATGTCGAAATCCATGCCTCGGCTACCGGTCCCCGAACGAAAAACCCACCTCTTTGTGTCGTCTTCAGGCCGCCCTCACGTCGCTTTCAGGTCGCCTTCGCGTCGCAACCGTGGACGCGTTCGGTCTTTGCCGTCGGCGAGCGTCGCGCTCGTCGCGTAACTCGCTCGAATAACACCAGGTCAGCGGTCGGAAGCCCGGAATTCGATCCTTCGGTACTCGGTTCGTAGCCTCCGGAGTTCAACGCGAGGATCAGTCGCCGTGGACGGCGTCGAGTTCCTCGACGGTCGGCGCGTTCGTGATCGTCACGGTCTCGCCGTCTACCTCCACGCGGATCGCGTCGGCGAAGGGACTCGCCTCCTCGATCACCCAGGTGCTCGTGGTCCCGCTTTCGGAGACCTCGTTACCGCCCCAATGGGAAAGCACGTCCTCGTAGCCCGCCGCGAACTGTGTTGCGTTCTCCTGTGAGTCCCACGCGAGCTTCCAGACGTAGCCCGTTTCGTTCTCGTTCCCGCCGGCGTTCCGGTAGACGAACATCTTGTCGCCGTCCCAGCCCCGCGTCGCCGGCAGGTCGTAGTTGACCGGACTGGAATCGCTCCCCTGGTCGAGTATCTGTCCGGGCTGGACGACCGCCGACTGATTGTACGTCGACCCGCTCTGGGCGTCGAACAGCGTGTAGGCGAACATCGAGGAGAGCGCCGATTGGCCGAGTACCGCATACGGGGGTCGAGCCTGACCCGGTCCGGAGCGGGGTCGGACGCGCTCCCACTCACCCGAGGAGGAATCCTCGATCGTCACGTTCCTCGGGGCGTCCTCCTCGTAGAGTCCGGGGTAGATCACTTGCTCGGTGCTCGCGGGGAAGTTCTCGTGCGCGGCGTTGACCGCGTCCCAGCCACCCTGTTCGTACAGCGACTCGACGAACCCGGGGCCCGTGTTGTACGGGAAGAACTCGAGGAAGTAGATGCCGTAATGCAACTGGCTACTCGAAGCGTTCCCGCCGCTGTCCTCGCCCTCGCTACCGGGTTGACCCGGGATCTCCCAGGAATCGTCGAAGCGTTCTTCGTACCGGCGCTGGACGAAGTTCGCTTCGCCTTCGACCAGCCCGTTGCGCGCGTTATACGTCTCCCGGGTCGAGGAGGGGTCGTCGGTCAGGTCGAACTGCTGGTCCTGTAGCGCATGGGTGAGTTCGTGGGCGAGCGTGCTCGCGTTGAGCCGCGGGGTTTCCGAGTCGGAGATGACCACGATCGAGTCCTCGGTCGGGCTGAAGAAGCCGAGCACGCTCGATCCGCGGTTCTGTTCCTGCACAGCTAGGGAGTCACGATCCTCGCCGACCATGAACATCGCCTCGAACTTCGTGTTGTCGAACGTTCGGAACGGAGCCGGGACGTCGCCGCTGCCGGCCCGGTTTTGATACTCCGAGCGGGAAATGATCGATACGGGGATCGTCTCGTTGTACTCGAGCTGTCGGACGACCTCGATCCGGGCCATCGTCCGGTTGACGACCGCCGCACGCTCGGAGGCGTTGAGCCCGTCGGAGTTGTCGATCGACAGCGACTCGTTGTACCAGAGGCCGTTCTCCCAGCCCAGCCGATCGGACTCGGGATCGGCGAGATCGCCCGTCGCACCCGCGGTCGTCTCGCCCGCTGTTCCGGATCCGGTCGTCGCGCTATCCGTGCTCGTGTCGGTTTCCGCGCTCGTCGTCGCCTCGTCCGTACCCGTCGATGTTCCGGTTCCGGGCTCGGTCGTCGGCCCGGCGGTACCGGCCTGAGACGGCCCGCCGTCCGCGGAACTGAGCGGGGCACCACATCCCGCCAGCAGAACCGCGAGAGCGAGCGCCAGCGCAGCAGAGGTTCGCATACTACCTCAACGACCCCACGAGGCAAAAGTGATCCGGATGAACGAACGTGACCGACTTCGGAGGGTTCGACTCGTGTGTCGAACGCCCCATATCGGAACCGGGGTTGCCATCGATTCCACGCGCCCGATCCCGTCGGTGCCCGTCGCGTCGGCGAACTGGTCACCGGATCGGGCAGATCGCGGCGAACCGTTTTGTGCCGGCGGGCGCGAGACGACGGTATGGCCCTCGATCCCGAGCGAAGCGCACTGCTCGTCGTCGACATGCAAAACGGCTTCTGTCACCCCGATGGAGCCCTCTATGCGCCCGGCTCCGAGGAGGTGATCGAGGACGTCGCCGCGCTGGCCGAGCGCGCTCGTGACGCTGGTGTGTCAATAATCTTCACGCGGGACGTCCACCCACCCGAACAGTTCGAGGACGCTCACTACTACGACGAGTTCGAACGCTGGGGCGAACACGTCGTCGAAGGCTCCTGGGAGACCGAGATAGTAGGCGAGATCGACGTGCGCGAGGACGATCACGTCGTCACGAAACACACCTACGACGCCTTCTACAATACTGAACTGGAAGGATGGCTCCGCGCGCACGGCATCGACGACCTCTTGATCTGTGGCACGCTCGCAAACGTCTGTGTACTTCATACCGCCGGTAGCGCCGGCCTGCGTGACTTCCGGCCGGTACTAGTCCGTGACTGTATCGGCGCGATCGAGGCCGATCACCACGAGTACGCGCTCGATCACGCTGACTGGCTCTTCGGCGAAGTCCGCTCGGCGAGCGACGTCGAGTTCGCCTGATCTCTAGCCTCACCTCCCTCTTTCCCGCCATTCGAGCTATACCCGGTAGTCTCGCCGGAACCGAGTTCCGTGCTATCGACGATGCGGCGCGGCGTTCGTCGGTTGCTGGGTTTCCCCCGCCTTCGTACGGTTGAACAGCCCTCGGTGTGTGAATCACGGCGACACGACCGTGGGCAAAGACCACGTCGATCCGGATTCAGAGTCGTTCGCGTTCGGAGCCACTGTTCTCGTTCGCATCGGGGATGTAGCGCCGGATCAGCGGGATGGAGACGCCGATCCGGTCCTCGACGAGTTCGATCGGGATCTCGTCTTCGGCCTGGAGACAGTTCGTCACGGCGAGCAGGAAGATCGACACGACGCCGGCGATCACCAGGAAGGGAACGATCGTGAGGAGGGTGAGGGTCACGAACTGCGAGAGCACGACGCTCGCCGGGAACAGGAGTCCCGGCAGTACGAGGAAGGTCTTCGCCGAGGGCTTCGAAAGGGGGTTGACGCCCGATCTCTGCCAGACGATCGCGAGCGCGATCCCGTTGAGCGAGACGTACGAGACCGCCGAGGCGACCGCGGCCCCGTCGATGCCGTAGACGGGGATCAACGCGGCGTTCAGTCCGACGTTGAGGACGGCCGCGCCGACGTTGATCGCGAGGATGTAGGTCGTATAACCGAACGCCGAGAGCGTGTCCTGCGACCGGCCATAGGCCGCGCTCGTGAAGAAGCCGGCCGCGACGATCGCGAGCGCCGTTGCGCCGCGCGCGTAGTCGTCGAAGACGGCTACGAGAACGTCGTCGGCGAAGACGGTGAGTAGTAGTACGGCCGGAAAGGCGACGACGAACACCCACTTGGTCGTGACCTTATAGAGGCGATTGATCTCGTCGCGTTGCCCGCCGGCGTCGAGCCGGGAGGTAAGCGGGAAGTACAGAAAGCCAAACGAAGAGGTGATGACCGGGACACCCGCTGCGAGCGTATAGGCCGCCGAATATACTCCTACTGCCGCTGAGGGCACCAACGCGCCGAGCATGACCGTATCGATCTGACTGAGCAGAATCGAAACCGTCGAGGAGACCACGAGCGGCAACGAGTACGCGAGCATTTCCCTGCTGTGAAGCTCGAAGGGACCGACGATCGGGAACAGCCGGTTGAACAGGTAGTACGCGACGACGAGCGCGGCGATCGCCGACAGCAGGTAGGCATAGCCCGCGGCGATCGCCCCGAACCCGGCGAACAACAGTACCGCGAGCAACCCGACCCGGGAGATATTGTAGAACAGATCGCGCACGTACGTCCGATAGATCGTGTTCTCCCGGCCGCGAATCGCGCCGACGGCGATCCGCATCCCCGTGACGAACGGGATCGAGAGGACGAAGAGTCCGAGCAGTTCCGCCGAGATCGGTTCGGCAAACTGTGCGCCGACCCGTCCGAGGTTCGGTAACAGCGCGAGCGTGAGCGCCGTCGCGGCGATGCCGGTAACCAAGGCCCCGGTAAGCCACGCCCCGCGGACGTCTCGGTCGTCGCTGAAACGCGACATGTATCGCGGAACGCCCGAGGTCATACCGAGCGTCGCGATCGTCGCGGCGATCCCGAGTACGGCGATCCCGACGTTCACGCGGCCGTACGCACCCGCCGACAGGACCCGGCCGATGATGATCTGTTCGAGCAATCGAGAAAAGGAACCGAGCGAGCCGACGAACAACATCAACGTCGCGCTCGACAACAGCGCCGAGAGGTCGTCGTCGGCGTCGGTTCTCTCGGCCGTCTCGGTCGTCTCGGCCATCGTTTCGTCGGTGCCCATTGAGCGTTCCCCGCTGTACGTCAGCTTCCGTCGTACGTCGATTCGTTGTATTATTTCGCCAGTGGGAAGTACTGGTTCTAAGTCTTGTGTTACTGCTCGCCCTTGCCGTTCTGTCGTTCGATCGTCTCGTCGTCGGCTATCGACCGAGTCCGTCGTTATCGTCGTTAAGTCGTCACCTGCTGATCGACGGCCACGCGAACCGCTCGGCCGAACGGTGGTACGTCCGGCGGATCGTCCGCACCGTTTCGAGCGCTCGCGATCCGCCGAGCGCGATGGCCAGGTACGCGTAGCAGGTCGTCGCCAGCGGGTCGTGTCGCAGTGCCCGTAACGAGTAGCGCACACACCCGCGGTAATGGCCGGTGACCAGCGCGACGCTCGCGACGCTCGCGTACGCGCCGGCGACGGCCTGCCGTTCGACCGCCCGACCGTACTCCGCCGCCACCGACCGGTGTTTTCCGAGGTACAATGAGGCGGCCTCGCGCCACGCCTCGAAGTCGTCGCTGATCTGTCCGTGCGATCCGATCCGCCGGATCACCAGCGGTTCGCGGATCGCGGCGTACTCACAGGACTGGGCGAGCCTGACGTGCCACTCCCAGTCCTGCCAGGCCCGAAAGCGCTCGTCGGGCAGGCCGACCCCTTCGATGACGTCGGCTCGAACCATGACCGTCGAGAACGGCCCCAGAATAGCACCTCGAAAGACCTCCTCGGCGATCCGTCCGCTCGTCGTCGGCATACGGTACTGAGTGAACTCGCCGTTTTCGTTGACGAAGCGCTGGCCGACGCAGACGACGCCGATCGCGGCGCTCGCTTCCTCGAACGCCTCGACCTGGCGTTCTACCTTCTCGGGTTTCCACCGGTCGTCGTCGTCGAGAAAAGCAACGTATTCGCCTTCGGCGGCACGGATCCCGTTGTTCCGCGCCACGTTCGCCCCTTCGTTTTCCTCGTGGCGAAGCACTCGGAGATCGAGCGACGATCCGAATTTTCCGTCCAGGGACTCCACGGCAGGCGTCGGCGAACAGTCGTCGACGACGATCAGTTCCACGTTTCCGTACGTCTGGGCCGCGACGCTTTCGACCGCACCGCGGAGGAACTCCGGACGGTCGTACGTCGGGAGAACGACGCTCACCAGCGGTTCCGTGTTCTTTCGGTTGTGGCGCATTTAGATACACGAGGGTTAGGATTCACGTGTATAAGCTTTCATTACCACGACTGAAAATGAGTTATTAACACTCTTGTCTCTCCGACGACCACCGATACGTAGTTCCGTCCTCCTTCACCAGGTCAGGCCTTCGTAGACGAGGCCTTCGCGGCGGGTGATCGCTCGTCGGCCATCGACGACCACGGGGGAACCCATTGCGTCGAACTCCTCGTCGAGCGCCCCGAACTCGTCCCAGTCGGTAACGACGACGGCTCCCGACGCACCGTCGAGCGCCGCCAATGGCGAGTCGGCGTACTCGATGTCGGGAAACAGTTCGCGCATGGGCTCGGTCGCGACCGGATCGTACGCGACGACCGTCGCGCCGCGCTCGCGGAGGCCGTCGATGACCGGAATCGCTCGCGAGTTGCGTACGTCGTCGGTGCCGGGCTTGAAGGCCAGGCCGAGCACCGCGACCGGTTCCCCCGACACGTCGACGGGCGGCGATGAGCGCGGCGACGTCCTTCGGGAAGCAACTACCGCCCCAGCCCACGCCCGAGCGCAGGAACTTCGCGCCGATCCGGTCGTCGAGGCCGATGGCATCCGCGACCTCGTAGGCGTCGACGTCGTAGAGTTTGCAGACGTTTCCGAGCTCGTTGATCAGGCTCACCTTCGCCGCGAGGAAGGCGTTGTTCGCGTACTTGATCATCTCCGCTTCCCGCAGACCCGTCTCGACGACCGGCACTGCGTCCTCTGCGAGCAGTGGATCGTAGACTTCGTACAGTCGGTCGAGCGCCGGCCTCCGTTCGCCATCGGCGGCATGGCTATCGGTCCCGGCTTCCGGCCCGTCGGTCGTCGCGTGCCCGGTTAGGTTCTCGCCATCACGTCGGGTGCCGAAGACGATCTTCTGTGGGCTAAGAAAGTCAGACACCGCAGTTCCTTCCCGCAGGAACTCGGGGTTCATCGCGACCTCGATTCCCTCGCCGAGCGCCGTTCCCGCGTGCTCTTCGAGAATCGGTCCGATGGTATCGCCGGTCGTCCCGGGAATCACGGTGCTTTTGACGACGACGAGGTGGTCTTCTCTCTTTTCGGCGAGTGCGTCCCCCAGTTGCTCGGCTCCGCTCCTCATGACCGCCAGATCGATATGGCCCTCCTCGTCGGTCGGCGTCGGGAGTGCGAGAAAGGTAACGTCGGTCTCGCCTACTGCGTCGTACTCGGTCGTCGCCCGGAGCCGGTCGCCGGCCCGAGCCTCGATGAGGTCGTCGAGACCCGGTTCGTAGATCGGCGTCTCGCCCGCGTTGATCGTGTCGACGATCCCCTCGTCGACGTCGATCGCGAGCACCTCGTGGCCCAGATCAGCGAAACAGGCCGCAATCGTCGTCCCGACGTAGCCGCTCCCGACGACGCTTACGTTCATTGTCGGGACGTTCGGGGTTAGGCGCTTCAAACGTTCGGATGGCTCACGGGGCGTAGCCAACAAGTTCTTATCTCGGAGTTGCTACTGTATTTGGTATGCAAGCCGTCGTACTCGCCGCCGGAAAAGGCACCCGCCTCCGCCCGCTCACCGACGACAAACCGAAGGGCATGGTCGAGGTCGCCGGGAAGCCGCTGTTGACGCGGTGTTTCGAACAGCTCCGCGATCTGAATGCCGAGGAACTGATCGTCGTGGTCGGCTACATGCAAGAATCGATCATCAGCCACTACGGCGACGAGTTCGACGGCGTCCCGATCACCTACGCCCACCAGCGCGAACAGAAGGGCCTCGCCCACGCCCTCCTAACCGCCGAAGAACACATCGACGAGGACTTCATGCTCATGCTCGGCGACAACGTCTTCGAGGCGAACTTGTGCGACGTCGTCAATCGCCAGCTCGAGGAACGCGCCGACGCCGCCTTCCTCGTTGAACCGGTACCCCACGAGGATGCCGGCCGGTACGGCGTCTGTGATACCAACCACTACGGGGAGATCACCGAGGTCATCGAGAAACCCGACGCCCCCCCTACCAACCTCGTTCTCACCGGCTTTTACACTTTCTCGCCGGCGATCTTCCACGCCTGCCATCTCGTCCAACCCTCCAATCGCGGCGAGTACGAGTTATCCGAAGCCGTCGATCTGCTCATCCGCTCCGGACGAACGATCGACGCGATTCGGATGGACGGCTGGCGGATCGACGTCGGCTACCCCGAGGACCGCCAGGAGGCCGAACGCCGCCTCGAAGCCGACACCGACGCCGAAGCCGGGACCGAGTCCGACGACACCGACGTCGACGCGAACTCGGAAGCGCTGTCGGCGTCCGTCGGTTCGAGCGACGGCTCCACACAGTAGCGACGTAGCCGGAGAGCCAGCTTTCGATTCGAACCCACGCCGGGAGTGGACTACGGCGACTCCTGTAGTAACGTCTCGACCGATCGTTCCAGTACTTCTAGCCCGGTCGCCGCGGCGTCGAGGTCGACGCACTCGTCGTAGGTGTGTGCCTGTGCGAGGTCGCCCGGTCCCCAGGTGATCGCCTCGACACCCTCGTGGACGAAGTTCCGGACGTCGGTCGAGGCCTGGACGCCCCACGGCTCCGAGGAGACGCCCGCGATCTCTGCCGAGTGCTCGCGAACCACCTCGGCGAGCGCGCTGTCGGTCGGAATCGCCGCCGAGTCGTAGGTCCGAGTACGCTCCCAGGAGACGTCGACGTCGTGTTCGTTCGCGACCCCAGCGAGCATCTCGTCGATCTCGGTGTCGATCTCCGCCGGCGTCTCGGCCGGGAGAAAGCGCCGGTCGATCGTGATCACCGCGCGCTCGGGGACGACGTTTTCCTTCGTGCCCGCTTCGATCTCCGTGACCGTCGCGTACGCCCGCCCGACGAGGTCGTCGGTTCGTTCCCTGACCTCCTCGTCGTAGGCGTCGAGTGCATCGAGCACCGGTCTCGCCTGTCGGATCGCGTTCACGCCTTGGTCGGGCCGACTCGCGTGGGAAGGCTCGCCCGATACTGTGATCTCGTACCACGCGAGGCCCTTCTCGCTCGTCGCCGTTCGCATCCCTGTGGGTTCGAGTACAATGGCATAATCGCCCCCGTAGCCGGCCTCGATCAGCTCTCGAGTACCGGGTTCGGCGGTCTCCTCGCCGATCGCCGCCTGGACGACGATGGTTCCATCCAAGTCGCCCGATTCGAGCGGTCCCGAGAGATCGGCAGCGGTACACATCGCGAGCGCCACGCCGGTCTTCATGTCGACGCTGCCCCGGCCGTACAGGTGTTCGTCCTCGATCTCGGCCCCGTACGGTGGCTGTGACCAGCCCTCGCGGTCGCCGGCAGGCACGACGTCGATATGACCGTTGAGAACGACCACTGGATCGCCCTTGCCGGCCCTCGCGGCGACCTGTGGCCGGTCGGGGTACGGTTCCTCGACGATTTCGGTCCCGATCCCCCGCTCGTCGAACCACTCGGTGATGAACTCCGTACATCGGGCCTCGTTGCCCGGCGGGTTCTCCGTCTCGATCGAAACCAGGTCGGCGATCAGTTCCGTG
>PXQR01000006.1 GCA_003021235.1 Halobacteriales archaeon QH_6_64_20
CGGTACGGCCGAGATCCTCGAAGATGAACTCTCCGTGTGGCGATTTCACGACGACCGCGAGGAAGACGCGGAGATCCGTGCGGAGTTCGGCGAGAGCACTGAGATTGGCGGCGGGGCCGCCGATCCGATGGCGATCGATTATGCCAACCACCGGCGGAACATCGCGGCCTTTCTCGACTCGCTTTCGGCCGGGGAGCCCTTTGCCCTCGACGTCCGTGAGGCACGCAAGGCCGTCGAGATCATCGAAGCGATCTACGAGTCCGCAGAGCGCAACGAACCGGTGGGACTCGACTGAGTCGTCAACGGCACCTATGGTTATTGGTCTCGTCCACGATCGATCGCTTGATGACTGCAACCGTCGACGATTACCGTGTCAGGCGGTACGGTCACAATGTTGTATGGACAATTTTATTATAGCAGAGCATAATCAAATGTCCATGGCATTACGTGACAAGGCATCGGATTCCTCGGCCGATTCAGTCGACGGGCGAGGACGGACGATCCGCCTCGAAAACCTCACGAAGACGTTCAACAACGGACAAGTGGTGGCCGCCGAGGACATCGATCTCGAGGTACGATCCGACGAGTTCGCCGTGCTCCTGGGTCCCTCAGGCTGTGGTAAAACGACGACGCTTCGTTGTATCTCGGGGCTGGACATTCCCGACGGAGGGCGGATCCTCATCGGCGATGAGACGGTGACGGAAGCGAAACCGAAAGACCGAAACCTCGCGTTCGTGTTCCAGCGCATCTCGCTGTACCCGCACATGAGTGTGCGGGAGAACATGCGGTTCGGACTCGACATGAAGACCGATCTCACGAAAGACGAAAAGAACACGCGGGTCGAAGAGTCCGCCGAAATGCTTGGTATCTCCGAGCTACTCGACCGCAAGCCAGCCGACCTGTCGGGTGGCCAGCAACAGCGGGTCAGTATCGGCCGCGCGATGGTCATGGAGCCGGCCGCGTTCCTCCTCGACGAGCCCTTCTCGGCGCTCGATGCGAACCTGCGCGACCAGATGCAGACGGAGATCAAACGTCTCCACCGGAACCTCGAAACCGCGATGGTATTCGTGACCCACGATCAAGAGGAGGCGATGTCGCTCGGTGACAAGATCGTCATCATGAATGACGGCCGCATCCAGCAGGTCGGGTCACCCTACGAGATCTATGACGAACCGACCAATCGGTTCGTCGCGGAGTTCATTGGATCGCCGAGCACTAACATGATCGACTGTGTCGTCGAGCGCCAGGACGGCGAGGTGACGCTGTCGAACGAAACCTTCTCGCTGTCGCTCCCTGAGGAGATGGCCGACGACCTCGACTCGAACGATGGCGAGACGGTGACCCTCGGCGTTCGGCCCGAGAACATAAACCCCGTTCCCGACGGGCTGTTCGAGGCGGAAATCACGCTCATCGAACCTCAGGGCTCGCTCGACACCGTTTTCCTGACCAGCGACGACTTGGACATCCGTGCCTTGCTCGAGAAGGGACTCGTCGAGAGCGAAAACACGACGACGGGTGTCGACTTCTCCCCCGAGGACGCGTGGCTGTTCGGCCGCGACGGTGAACGGCTACTCTAACTCGGTTCCTCTGGGCAGATGGTCCGACTGATCGGTCGTGGACAGTCGTCGGGTCGGGAACGCGTCGAAACGTCGGAAACACGGAACGGCTCGAGTCGGGAACGACTGCTACACTGCGAAGGCATCCGTGATCCGCTTGCGTGCCAGAAGATAGAGGGTAAGCGGCGGGAAACCGATGATCAGGGTTTGGGCCATAAGCTGTCCCCAGAACACCCGCTCGCCCGACCCACCTGAGATCGTCAGGTAGAGGACGACGACGGCGGGCTGGGGACCCTGACTCGAAGTCAGGACGCTGGAGAACAGGAAGTCGTTCCAGGCCGTGAGAAAAGAGAGAAAGCCGACGGCGGCGACCGCCGGGAGTGAAAGCGGTAGGATCACGCGCAGGAACGCGGTGAACTGGCTACACCCGTAGACCTGGGCACTCTCCTCTAAGTTGGCTGGAAGCTTCTCGAAGAAATCACGGAGGATCCAGATGGCAAACGGCGTCACGAAGATCTGGTAGGCCAGCCAGAGCCCGGCGACCGAGTTGTATAGGCCGAAGTCTATCCACAGCGACGAGAGAGGTGCCACGAGTACGATGTATGGGAAGAGCAACGCCAGTACGATCCCGTAAAAGCCCAGCAACTTCCCGGGGAACTCCTTGCGGCCGAACGCGTAAGCGCCCGGAATGGTGATCGCAAGCGCGATGATCGTCGTCCCGAGGGCGATGACGAGGCTGTTGAGTAACGACCCTTGGAGTTCGGTGAACGCGGTAACCCAGTTTTCCAACGTCGGCTGGGACGGGATGAGGGCGTCACTGGCGAACATCTGTTGGGGAGTCTTGAACGACGTCAGAACGACGATCAGGTACGGCCCTAGAATAGACGACACTAACAAGAGGACGAACCCGTACTTGAGGCCGCCCCAAAAGACGTCCTCCGGGTACCTCCGCAGGCGGTCAAAGCGCCCGGACTCGGTACTCACGCGGTCTCACCCCCCTCGCCCGTCGCGCGCTCGAACTCGCGGATGAACAGGACGGTGAAGACGAGCGTTATCACGAAGAGGACGACACCTACGCTGAAGGATAGGCCGAGTTCGCGTTGCTCCTTCGTGAATCGGTACAGTAAGATGGCCAGTATCGAGGTCTCGTACCCGGGGCCGCCGCCGGTCATCTGGAGCGGCTGAGACACTTTCACGAGGTTCCAGACGATGCGGATGCTGATCGCGACGAGGATGGCGCTTTTGAGCTGCGGGAGGGTGATCCGGATGAACTGCTGGATCCGGCTGGCACCGTAGACCCTCGCCGTCTCGTAGTGCTCGTCAGGGATGTTCGTGAGACTCGCGAACAGAACGAGGAAAACGAACGGCCAGAACGTCCAGGCCGAGACCAGTGTAATGACCCATATCCCAATATCGCCACTGGACCGCCAGAAGACTGGACTCCCCAGGAGCCCGAGATCGGTCAGGTACTGCTGGATAGGACCGAACTGCGGGTGGAGGAGGAAATACCACATGGTACCCGTTACGACGGGCGGCATCGTAAAGCCGATCAGGTATATACCGTTGATGAAATCCCTGAACGACGAGATACGCGTCAACGCGAGCGCCGCGCCGAGGCCGACGACGAGCTGGAGCACTGTCTGTAGCGAGAAGATGATCGTCGCCCTGATGGATGTGTAGAGTGCGTCCCACCCGAAGAGGTACGCGTAGTTGTCCAGTCCGACCCACGTCGACTCACCGAACAACGGCCAGTCGTGGAAACTCATCCAAACCCCTCGGACGAACGGCCCCCAGACCAGCGCCAGCAGGAACACGAGCGTCGGTACGAACAGTAGGTATTCGAACCAGTACTCCCGCAACACCTCGCGGCCGTTCCCGATCCATCCCGATACGTCCTGAAGCCATTCGGCGGTTGTTGTACTCATGTTTTATTGACGATATGATATAGCGGTTCGTTTCCAATCATTAAAAAATTATCTGTCGCTTGCGCGATAGGTCCGCCGGTTCGTCCCGTCAAAACAGGCATCCAGGTTACGTCCATACGTTTTAGCTTAGCTTCACTTCCGAGAGTTTTCGGAACGTCTCAACTTCGTGTTACCATCCGTGGCATCGTCGGCGACCGCAATCGGAGCATCCGGATCCGATCGTCGGACCGGGACGGGCGAATTCGAAGAACACACGGGATCCTATGACGTCCCGGTCAGTTGAATACCTGGTTGCGAATCTGCTGTGCAGCCTGGTCGCAGGCTTCCTCCGGCGAGAGGTCACCGGTCATCGCTTGTTGGAAGATCGGACCAGGGATGTTGTACTGGATGTCACTCATCTGCGGATGGGCCTGCCAGCCGTAATCCGATTGTTCGGCGATGGTGAACGCGGTAGAGGGAAGCATATGCGAGGGGCCTCTGGTCTGTTCCCAGGCGGACTGGTTGCTCGGCATAATCCCCCACCACTCGAAGGTGTTCGCCTGATTTTCGGGATCCAGCAGGAATTCCATGAATTCGATCGCCGCCTGCTTCTTACGCTCGTAGGTGGCGTCGTCCATGTCCGGATCCCGGCAGAGTGACATGCTGGTAACGTTGTACTCGCCGCGGAATCCCGACGTGCCCTCCCACGAGGGACCGTACCTGAATGTTCCGTTCTCGTACATATCAGGTGCGCGATTGGCAATAAGTCCGGCGGCATTGAGCATACCGACCTGACTCATGCTTACCTGCCCGTCGATCATCAACTGGCAAGCGGCCTCATCGGACGTACTGCTGGCGTTCGGCGTCGAGAGCTCCATGTCGCGAAAGATCTCGACCTGCTCGCTGAGAACCCGTTTCCAGTGCTCGTTGTCGAGGTTGGTGTCACTCCAGTCCTGATTGACGTATAACCCGTCGACACCGCCGTAGGACATCGCCCATGTCGGCGTGATCTCGTCCATGAGGTCGCCGGGGGAGCCATGCACCTGGAAGCCGTAGTCGGCCGGCCCGTCCTGCTGAAGGGTCCTCGCCAACTCGATGAGTTCATCGTAGTTCGTCGGCGGGAAGTCGTTATCGGGGTTGAGTCCGGCCTCCTCCATGTGGTCGGTCCGCACGACGAACGGTTCCTGCATGGCGGTTCCGAGCATCATCTCGTAGGCGACGTCCTTCTCGAAGCCCGCATAGAGGTTGGACATTCGGTCGAGGTTCCATTCGATACCGTCCTGGATTTCGCTACTCAATTCCGGGACGACTTGCTCCTCGAACGGTTCGACGAACCCCGCTTCGATGAACTGACCGTTTCTGGATACCTGCGAGTCGTACAGTATCGGCGCTTGCTGGCTGTTCATGTTTTGCAGCCAGGTACCGTCCTGAATCGACTGGGTTATCGACCAGTTCGGCTCGACTGTGTGGTTCGTCTGGTTCTCGAACTGGCTAATAAGGTTCTCGAGCGCGAGCCGCGCTACCTGTGACTGCTGGTGAAGGACGCTCCAGTACGATATGGTCGCTCCGCCCGTCTGCCCGTCGCTCGTCGTACCAGTTGTGCCACCACCGCTACCGTTCGCGCCACCACCGCCGTCTCCGCCACCGCTACAGCCAGCGAGTCCGACGATACCAGCTACACCCGTCGCTTCGATGAATCGTCTCCTGTTGACAGTAGTGCTATCGGACGTCATTTCATACCACGTCACAGAGGGGCTATTGCTACACGTAAAGATTTTACGGATTGCTGTCAAGGGTCACGACTCGGCAGAATTCGTTGACTCGACTGATCGTGACGTGATCTAAACGAGCTTCTTCTGTTCGTTCACTCTAGCGGGACAACGGAGAGAAAGTCCGCACAGTAACAACATCGTTCGTTCGATAAACTAATTATGTCGATAGTCGTGATAAGAAGATTCGCGACAGAGGAAGAGAATACGCATGCGTCCATGCACTAGTTTCCCATCGCTTGTGCTCTACCTCTACGCGCGGCGGTATCTCGGCAACACCTCCGCCGTCTCCTGATCGCGCACGCGACACGTTCGTCATCGATAGATCGATTCGCTATCGACGGGGCGAGCGCTCGGGTACCGAGAGGGGTACTCTCATTACGATCCCCTCCGATACCGGGCTGTGGAAATAGTTGCCATCGAAGCAATTGCCCTGTCGCATTCGCTCGAAGAGGGACAGGGGTTCGGGAGCGCGCGCGGTACCACCGACGCACGCTTCACGACGCTCGTTCGACTCGAAACGACCGACGGGACGGTCGGATGGGGCGAGGCGTTCGCCCCGCCCCGGACCGTAGCGACGCTGATCGACGAACTGTTCGAAGACCGGGTCATCGGAACGGACCCGTTCGACACGGGAACGATGATCGACGACTCGTACACCGACGGGTATCACTTCGGTCGGGGGGCGTTCACGAGGTGTGCGGTCGCGGGGATCGATACCGCCTGCTGGGATCTGATGGGAAGGGCGACCGGCCGACCGATCCATCAACTGCTCGGCGGTCGAGGTATCGAATCGGTCGTTCCCTACGCCTCGACCGGATACGTTACCGAGTGGGACCAGGACATCGCCGAGCCAATGGACGAAGCCGCCGACGAGGACTTTACCGCGGCGAAGATCAAGATCGGCCGCGGTATCGAAGACGACGTCGAGCGGGTAGCGACCGCGCGCGAAATCCTCGGCGACGATGCCCACCTCATGGTCGACTACAATGGCAACTACCGCGCCAAGCGGGCGATACGGTCGATACGGGCGCTCGCCGAGTACGACCTGACCTGGGCGGAAGAGCCGGTGCCCGCCGAACACCCCGACGAGTACCGAGCCGTTTCCGAACGCGTCGACGTCCCGCTGGCGGGCGGGGAGGCACATTTCTCGCGATTCGAGTTCGCCGAGTTGATCGACGTCGCCGATATCGTTCAGCCGAACCTCGGACGCTGTGGCGGCCTATCGGAGGCACAGCTGATCGCCGAGATGGCGACGACCGAGAACGTCGCTACCGTGCCACACGTCTGGAATTCGGGGGTCGGGGTCGCCGCGGCGCTTCAGTTCCTCGCGAGCGTTCCCCGCTATCCGCATAGTACCAACCACCCCATGCCGCCGCTGTTCGAGTTCGACCGCTCGGAGAACCCCCTTCGCCACGAGATACTCGTCGAGCCGTTCGACCCGACCGACGGGTCGCTGGCCGTCCCGCAGGAGCCGGGACTCGGTATCGAGGTCGACCGCGACGCGGTCGAGCAGTACCGGATCGATTGATCGATCACATCCCGAGAGGGCTCCAGGCCGGATCGAAGCGACCATCGGGGTACACACTCTGACTGGTAGCCACGACTCCCGTCGACCGCAGTTCGGGGTTACCACGGCCTCCATAGAATTATAAGAACAGCATGCCTCGATGTCGTATGACCGACGAGCAGTTAGCAGATAGCCTGCGCGACGTGGCCAGTGGCATTCTGACCCCCTTTAGCGAGGATCGGCGCGACGTTCTCCACGACGAGGTGAAACGGAACGCACAGTACCTCTACGACCGCGGGATGCGGTTGTTCCTGTCGCCCGCGAACGTCAGCGAGTACCACTCGTTGACCCCGGACGAACGGATCGGGACCGTCGAGTCCGTCGTCGATACGCTCCCCGCCGACGCGACCGTTCTCGCGGGCGCGGGCGGCAGTACGGAGACGGTGCTCGATCTCGCAGGGGCGTACGCCGCCGCCGGCGCTCACGGACTCATGATCATGCCGCCCGATCACGCCTTTCGACACGAGCGGGGCCTGCTCGCGTACTACGAGCGGATCGGCGAGCGAGCGGAACTTCCGTTGATCCCGTACTTCCGCGGCATCGAAGTGAGCGCCGATACCGTCGCCGCCATAGCGGAGTTAGAGCGGGTCGCGGGGATCAAGTACGCGCTTCACGACGTAGTAAAATTCGTCCGCGCGATCGAGGCGGCCGAGGGCGATACCGTCTGGATCAACGGGATGGCAGAACCCTACGCGCCGACGCTGTACGCCGAGGGAGCGGAGGGGTTCAGCTCGGGGGTCGGGAACTTCGAGCCGAGCGTGAGCCTCTCGCTCATGCGTGTGTTGCGCGCCGGCGACTGGGACCGTGCTCGAACGATCCGCAACGCGACGCTTCCCTTTCAGTCGCTCCGTAGCGAGCCGGGGAGCGACAACGCGTTGCCCGCGGCCAACAGCGTCCCGGCGCTCAAGACCGGCCTGGAGATGGCGGGGCTCTACGGCGGTCCCGTGCGCGAACCGCTCGTGGAACTATCGGAATCCGACGAACGACGCGCCCGGAAGCTGTACGGGGACATCGAGGCGTTCGTCGAGTCGGAACTAGAGCCTTCCCCGCGGGCGACGATCGCGGACGAGCGCACTGCATAGACCGGAGACGAGCAATTTCGAAACTGCCACCGTGTTTATGATCACCGGGTTCGATGCCGACGTATGAGCAGCAGGGAACGACCGGCCGTAACGAACGATGAAGATCGCTTGCGAGTGGGTTTTCGAACACGAACGCTCTCTGCGGAGCGACTACGGTTCATCCGACAGCTCGGCGTAACCGACGTTTTCCTCGATCACATGGACACCGAGGAGGAACCCGACGAGTTCGTCGATGCCGATAGCCGCGATACGTTGCCCATCGGATTCGGAGCCATCCCCTCGGTCGACGAGCTCGTACGAACCCGCGAACGAATCGAGGACGCCGGCCTCCGGCTCGCCGGTATCCAGTCGCTCCCGTACTCGCTGTACGGCGACGTCATGTTCGGACGAGAGGGCAAAGAAGAAGCGCTCGATCAGGTTACGACGCTGATCGGGAACCTCGGAGCGGCCGACGTTTCGATATTGGGCTACCAGTGGAACCCCAGGGGTCTCGTGCCGATGCGTACGACGCCGGTCGAGACACGGGGCGGGGCGATCGCCACTGCGTTCGAGTACGACGAACTCGACGCCCCGGATGCGCTTCCCCCCGAACTGGATCGCGAGTATACCGAAGCGGACTTTTGGGAGAACTACCGCGAGTTCGTCGAAACCGTAGTTCCGGTCGCCGAAGAGGCCGGCGTGACGCTCGCACTGCACCCGAACGATCCCCCGGTGATAGAGTCGCTCGGCGGCATCCCACGGCTGTTCGGCGACGTCGACGGGTTCGAACGGGCGATGGACATCGTTCCGAGCGAGGCCCACGGACTGAAGCTCTGTCTGGGGTGTTTCTCCGAGATGGGCGAGGACGTCGAGTCGGTCATCGAGCGGTTCGGATCGCGGGATCAGATAGCGTTCGTCCACTTCCGTGACGTCGCCGGGACGATGCCCCGATTCCACGAAACGTTCGTCGACGCCGGCAACTTCGACCCGCTGGTAGCGATACGCGCGCTCGATCGCGTCGGGTTCGACGGCGTCGTGATCCCCGATCACGTCCCCGAGATGGAGGGCGATACCGACTGGCGACACCGGGCCCGGGCGTACACCGCCGGGTACCTCCGTAGCCTCGTTCACGCGGTCGAGACGGAATCGAGTACGGAATAACGAAAGTACTCGTTCGCTAGCTATCGTAAATATGATATTCGTCTGCCGTCATCAAAATTCTGAGTAATTGCAAAGCGGTGCGAGCGGTGTTCCGGCTAATCCACTCGGTGCATCCGCGATCGCGTCGATTTTCTCCACTGGTCGGCACGCTCTCAAGCAGGATTTCGAGAAATCACGCGATCGAACCCGTGTACGGACGGTTCGCCGGACTGTAATGACGAATCGCGTCCGCACGCTCGGCGATGAAGTCGTATGTCGGTCGCAGCAGCGAAATCGACTCAGTTCGGTCGTGGAGTCCGTGTACCGTAGTGGACTCGATCGATCGGATCGAGTCGCTCTACGTTGAACGAACGCCGACCTCGGCGAGAATCCATCAGCCGCGGTTAGGAGTCGAAGGAATTCGTAGCAGAAATATTTTATACCAAAATATATGAGTGATCGGTCCATTGGCTCGCCCGAGCGAATCCACATCGGCGACTCGGGTCGTCGACATCGGTGTACGGCTCGCTCTCCAGCGGGAGGAAAGAGGCTCCGTGAGCAAGGACGAAAGTATTAATTAGGGATCTCGGTTAGAGCGGCCATGTCACGGGAGAGCGAACCATCGAAGACGGGAGGAACACGAGTAGCCCGGAGGCGCTTCGTACAGGGAGCCGGAGCAACGGGCCTCGCCGCGATTGCAGGGTGTGTCGGAGGCGGTGGCGGCGGTAGCGATGGTGGTGGGAACGGAAGCGGTGACGGCGGCGGGACGATCACCTACCTCTCCGATCGCGGTGACTCCAAGGAGGTCATCGACGAGATCATCTCGGAGTTCGAATCGGAGTTCTCCCAGTACACCGTCAACGTGACCTACACCTCGAAGGGGAACTCGACCGACGAACAGCTCCAGAAGATGGTCGCGGCGGGAAACCCACCGGACATCGTCTTCGATACCTCCGCGGACGCGTATCGCTACCAGCGCGACGGCGACCTCGCGCCGGTCAGCGACGCCGTGCAGGATACCGGACTGCCCGATCCGGTCAACGTGGACGGGGACTCGTATTTCGCCGCGACGATGGTCGAGCCGCTCATGGGGTGGTATCGAAACGACCTCTATGAGGAAGCGCCGACGACGTGGGACGTCTGGCAATCGGAGGCCAAACGCATCTCGGAGACGATGGACATGGGGGGGTACGTCGTCCAGTCCGGCGAGACCAACAACGCCGACACGCAGGTCACACAGAACCTCTGGCAGAACGGCGTCGAGATCTACACCGGGCCGTCCGACGATATCCAGGTGACGATCGACGAGGGACAGAACCGAAAGCGCGCGGTCGAAACGTACGACTGGCTACAACGGATGGCGCAGTACTCGCCCAACGGATCGGGCTGGGAGTGGGGCGACGCCATCGAGGCTGTCCAGCCGCCGCGCTCATGAGCGTCGGCGGCCTGCCGGTGCTCACGATCACCGAAAACCGACCCGACCTCGTCGAGAAGCTCTCGCCGACCCCGTTCCCGCTTCCCCAAGGCAGGGAACAGAACCAGTGGTGGTCGTACATGGAAGGCCACGTCGTCTGGGACGAGGGGCAAAACACCGAGGGAGCACAACAGTTCGTCGACTTCTTCAGCAAGTCCGATCGCTTCCTCGACTTCGTGCTTTCGGCACCCCTGTTCCAGTTCCCACCGACGCGCGAGATGCTCGACAGCGAAGCGGTCACGAACAACGAGATCATCCAGCAACACCCGGAAGCGATGGACCTCGTGCGGGAGAACTGGGGGGCGTTCAACTCGGTACTGGCCACCGGAACCGACGGCGCGCCGAACCTCGTCGCGGCGAACGCGTACAGCCAGCAACTGTTCGGACAGTCGGCGAACCAGATGCTTGTCGGCGATAAGTCCCCCGAGGAGACGGTCACGTGGGTCGCCGAACAACTGCGCGGGTTGCAACAGTGACCGTACGGATCGGAGCGGTAAGGGAAGGGTACTCGTCCGGTGCGGCGAAGCGGACGGACGTGTTCGGGACGGGGCGTGCAGGCCGGAGGGCGCCGTGAGCACCGTTCGCGGCGTTGATCTCCCGTTCGGGCGCTTCGACGAGCGCCGTCTCGTCCTCCTGCTCTGCTTTCTCCCCCTGGGTGTGTTCTTCGCGGTCGTCTGGCTCGTTCCCGTGCTCTACGCGCTGGGGATGAGCCTGTTCGACGAGCCGACTGGGGGAGCGCAGTTCGTCGGTCCCGGCAACTATATCGACTTACTGACCGCCGGCGAGTTCGGGTACTTCCTGTGGAACAGCGTGCTCTACGCTGGTTCGACGACAGCACTCAGCCTGTTAGTCGGGCTCAGCCTCGCGCTGGTCGTCAACCAGCGGATCCGCGGGGGAAACGTCCTCCGGACGATGATGATCTTTCCATATCTGCTCCCGACGCTCGTCGTGATCTTCATGTGGCGATTCTTGCTCGATCCGAACGTCGGGTTCGTCAATCAACTGCTCGAAAACTGGGGGTTGATCGCCGAGCCGATCGCCTTCTTCTCGACGACGGGGCTCGCGATGGCGGCGGTCGTCGTCACGAGCGTCTGGAAGTTCGGGTCGTTCGCCTTTTTCATCCTGCTCGCGAGATTGCAGGCGATCGACCCCGACCTCTACGAACGGGCGCGGGTCGAGGGAGCCTCGACGTGGCAGGCGTTTCGCGACATCACGCTCCCGAACCTCCGCGGAGCGATCCTCATCATCCTCCTGGTGCGCGGGATCTGGATGTTCAACAAGTTCGACATCATCTATCTCGCGACGGGCGGTGGACCGCTGAGCGCGACGACCACGCTTCCGATCTGGGTATACGAACTCGCGTTCGACAGCATCGACTTCGGCGGGGCGACCGCGCTGGCCGGTATCATGTTCTTCCTCCTGGCGGCCACCGCGATCGTCTATTTCCACGCCTTCCAGCCCGAACGTGAGGTGGCCACCTGATGGGTTCGCGCGGGGGCATTAGGCGCGAGCGCGCCGCCGGCTCGATCGTCTCACAGCGCACACAAGCACGGCTGAAACGGATCGCGGTGTACGTCACGGCACTGCTCGTCTCGGTGTTCGTGACCGTCCCGGTCTACGTCATGGTCGCCATCGCGATCCAAGCGCCCTCCGACGTCTTCGCCGGCGGGCAGGTCCACCTGCTTCCCGATGGAGTCACGCTCAGGAACTTCGTAGTATTGGTGACCGAGACGAGTTCGGTGCGATACTTCACGAACAGCCTCATCGTCACGGCGAGTTCGACGTTGCTCTCGACGGCGCTGGCGGTCGCGGCCGGGTACGGGCTCACCCGGTTCGACTTCCGCGGGAAGACGCTCGCCGCCCGTGCAGTGTTGTTCTCCTATATGTTCAGTCCCATCGTGCTGGCGATTCCACTGTACGTGATCTTCTTTACGCTGGGCTTCTTGAACAGCTACTTCGCGCTCACGCTCGCGCTGACGGCGATCTCCGCGCCCTTTTGTATCTGGTTGATGTGGCAGTACTTTCAGACAGTGCCGATCGCGCTCGAGGAGTCGGCGTGGGTTCGGGGGGCGAGTCGGTGGCGAACCGTCCGGGACGTCGTGCTGCCGGTCGCGCGGCCGGGGTACATCTCGGCGGCCATCTTCGCCTTCGCGGTCGCGTGGAACGATTTCACCATGGCGCGGGTCGTGATGAGCCGGGACGAGATGTACACGATCACCGTCGGGGCCTCGTTGTTCCTCGATCGCGTCTCGATCGGGTGGGGCGAGACCATGGCCGTCTCGTTGCTCATCGCGATCCCGCCGTTTTGTATCGCGTTGTTCCTCCAGCAGTACCTGCTCCAGGGATTCAGTGTCGGGGGGCTCGAATAATGGCGACGCCCATTCACTTAGAGGACGTTCGCAAGGAGTTCAGCACGCTCGGCGAGACGCACCTCGCCGTCGACGACCTCTCGCTCGACGTTCCCGCAGGGTCGTTCGCGACGCTCGTTGGGCCGTCGGGCTGTGGGAAGACGACGACGCTCCGGATGCTCGCCGGACTGGAGATCCCGACAGCGGGCCGCATCCGGTTCGGCGAGACCGACGTCACCGATCTGCCGCCCCAGGAACGCAACGCGGCGATGGTGTTTCAGTCCATCGCCCTGTACCCACACATGACCGTCCGGGACAACATCGGCTACGGGCTGAAGGTACAGGGAGTTCCCGAAAGCGAACGGAACGAGCGGATCGACGACGCCGCGGGGACGCTTCAGATCACCGATCAGTTGGCGAAGATGCCGGGCGAACTCTCGGGCGGGCAACAACAGCGCGTCGCGCTCGGGAGCGCGCTCGTCCAGGACCCCGATATACTCCTGCTCGACGAGCCGATGAGCGACCTCGACGCCCAGCTCAAAGCCGAACTGCGCGTCGAGATCCAACACCTGCACGCGGAACTCGATACGACCGTCGTCTACGTCACTCACGACCAGACCGAAGCGATGACGATGAGCGACCAGGTGGTCCTCCTACGCGAGGGCCGACTCGCACAGGCCGACCCGCCACAGACGCTGTTCGATCGCCCGGCCTCCGAGTACGTCGCGCGGTTCATCGGGACGCCCTCGACGAACGTGCTGTCGTGTGCGGTCGAACGCGGCGAAACCGAGGCGACGATCGCCACCGGGGAGTTCGAGCTATCGGTGCCGGCGGACGCGCTTCCGTCCTCTATTGACGAGTCGGTTCGCCTCGGGATCAGGCCGCAGTACCTCCATCCGGGGGGCGGCGAGCATCGCTTCGAGGTGACGGTCGAGGTCGTCGAGCCGCTCGGAACCGAGTCCGTGATCCACGGCCGAACCGGCGACGGGACGCGCGTCGACGTCGTTACCTCGGAGACGGCAGGAGTAGCGCCGAACGAGACCGTTACAGTGGGGTTCGATCGGGAACACGCCTTCGTCTTCGATCGTGAGGGGGAGACGGTGCTCTTCGGTGCCGAACTGGCGACGGGCGACGCTCGTGAGCCCTACGACCGGACGGAATCACAGTCGCGATCGACGCTATGACCGGGGATCGACCGCTTTCGGACGTGACGGTACTCGAACTCGGCCACATCGTCGCCGGCCCCTTCTGTGGATTGTTGCTCGCCGACCTCGGCGCGACGGTGTTGAAGATCGAACATCCCGATGGCGGCGACGCGATCCGCGATTCTAGCCCGTTAGGCAACAGTTCGTTCAACTACGTGAACAGGAACAAGGAAAGCGTCGCGCTCGATCTCAAGAGCGAGTCGGGACGAGCGGTCTTCGACGACCTGCTCGACGAGGCCGACGTATTGGTCGAGAACTTCGCGAGCGACACGGCCGAACGCCTCGACATCGGCTACGAGGACCTCCGGGAGGAGTACCCAAAACTGGTCTACTGTTCGATCAAGGGGTTCAATCCCGGTCCCTACGAGGAACGTCCGGCGCTCGATCCCGTCGCAGAGGCACTGTCGGGGCTGATGAGCGTGACGGGCCACCCGGGCCAGCCACCGGTCCGATCGGGGACGAGCCTCGCGGACATGACGGCGTCGCTCTACGGTGCGCTGGCGGTCATGGGTGCGCTTCGACAGCGGGACGCGACCGGGGAGGGAGGGAAAGTAGTCGCGCCGCTGTTCGAGAGCAGCGTTGCGCTGATGGGTTACTGGCTCTCGTTCACCGGGGCCTACAACGAGGTGCCCGGGCCGCTCGGCGCGAGCCACCCCAACTGGGCACCCTACGACGCCTTCCGGACCGCCGACGACGAGTGGGTGTTCGTCGGCCCGTCGAGCGAGCGCCAGTGGCGAGCGATGTGCGAGGCGCTCGATCTCGATCTCCACGACGAGGAACGGTTCGCCACCGTCGAGGAACGCCGCCGACACCGCGAGCGACTGTCGGAGCTACTGACGGACGAACTCGGCTCGATCGATTCGGAAGTACTCGTCCGGCGGCTGCGGGACGCGGGCGTTCCCGTCGCCCCGGTCAACGACACGCGCGGCGTTCTCGACGATCCACATCTGACCGCGACCGACGCACTGGGCGAGATCACAACCGTCGAAGGTGCCGAGCGAACCGTGCGCGTGCCGAAGTCGCCCGTTCGCGCGAGCGGGTTCGATCGAGTCGAGCCGTCCGATCCGCCAAGACTGGGCGAGAACACCGACACCGTCCTCGAAGCGCTCGGGTACTCGCGCGAACGGATCGACGCCCTGCGCGAACAGGGAGCGATCCGGTAGACGAGTTTTCGAAAGAGGAGTCCGGAACCAGTCTCGACGGTTTCGAGCCGACGCAACGAACGACGGGACGGAGCAGGATACAGGGCGAAACAGTCTTGAGCACCGCGAGTCGTCTCGTGAGTCGGAGCGAACCGAAACGACGCGCTCGGCGAAAGGTCCGTGTACCGTCGCGTCGACGGACTCGGCGTGCGCATCCTGTACATCGATTGTGACTCGCTCCGGCCCGACCACCTCGGGTGCTACGGCTACCACCGGAACACGTCCCCGAACGTCGACCGCATCGCCGCCGACGGTCTCCGGTTCACCGACTACTACGCCTCGGACGTTCCCTGCGGCCCCTCGCGGACCGGGCTGTTCTCGGGCCGGTTCGGGATTCACACCGGCGTCGTCAACCACGGGGGAACGGCCGCCGACTCCCGCCAACGGGGTCCCGATCGGGAGGTTTCGAATACCGGGTCACGCCGGTTCTGGATGACCGCGCTTGGGGGGCGGGCCACGAGACCGCTCGTCAGCCCGTTCCCACAGCGCCACGCCGCCTTCCACGTCCTCGACGGCTTCGGGGAGTGGATCGATACCGGCGGTGGCGGCACCGAACGCGCCGACGAAGTGTACCCACACGCAGAGCGGTGGCTGAGCGAGCACGCCCGGGACGACGACTGGTACCTCCACGTCAACTTCTGGGACCCACATACTCACTACGACACCCCCGAGTCGTTCGGGAATCCCTTCGCGGGCGAGTCCGCCCCGGAGTTCCCGTCCGAAGGGACGATTCGGTCTCACTACGAAAGCTACGGACCACACAGCGCACGCGATGTCCACCACTGGTATCTCACGGGCAACGAGGACCGTCCCGACCTGCCCCGGGTGCCCGACGAGATCGCCGACCGCGAGGACTTCACGCGCTGGATCGACGGCTACGACGTCGGCATCCGCTACATGGATCGGTACATCGAGGAACTCCCTCGATCGCCTGGAGTCGGCAGGGGTTCGCGAGGAGACGCTCGTAATCGTCTCGGCGGACCACGGCGAGAACCAGGGCGAACTGAACGTGTACGGCGACCACCAGACCGCCGACCGGGCGACCTGTCGGGTGCCGCTGATCGTAAGCGGTCCCGGGGTCGAAAGCGGTGTCGTCCGGGGACTGCATCGCAACGTCGATCTCGCCCCGACGGTCACCGAACTGGTCGGCGGCGACGTGCCGGAGAACTGGGACGGTCGATCGTTCGCGGACGTGCTTACGAGCGGGTCCGACGACGGGCGGGAGTTTCTCGTGCTCAGCCAGGGGACCTGGGCATGTCAGCGCGCCGTCCGGTGGGACGACTGGCTACTGCTGCGGTCGTATCACGACGGCTTCAAGCACTTCGCCCCGGTCGAGCTATACGACCTCGACGAGGACCCCCCACGAGACGACCGATCTCGCACGCGAGCGGCCGGCCGTCGTCCGTGAAGGGCTGGCGCTGCTCGAAGACTGGCACAGCCGACGGACGATGGAGGACGCACTCGGCGTAAACGGCGGGAATCCCGAGGGAGCCCGAGCACTGCGCGACCCGTTGTTCGAAGTCGTCCGCGAGGGCGGGCCGTGGTACACGCGCGACAACCTGGAGAGCTACGCGAGCCGGCTTCGGGAGACGGGTCGTGAAGGGCACGCCCGGGAGATAGAGCGTCGTAGCGGCGTCGTAGCCGAAAGGGTCTCGTCGTATCTGTCGGATTGAATCGACTCCCCTCTCGTCCTCTCGAATGAGTTCTCCTCGAAGTCGTGTTCATGGCCCCGTCGAGCGGAAATATGGCCTCGGCCCCTGGTCGCTATGAGAGATACGGCAGGAAATAGAGCCCGAACGCGAGCACGGGCGTCAGCACGATCATCAAAATGAGGGTGTATCCCAGGATGTCGCGCGCTCGCATCTGCGTGATGCCCAGAAGTGGAATCGCCCAGAACGGCTGGAACATGTTCGTATGCATGTCGCCGACACCGTACGCGATGATCGCCTTGCCGACCGGGACGCCGAGTTCGTTCGCGGTCCGGCCGACGATACCGCCGATGATGCCCCACTCGCCGCCGCCGCTGGGGACGAAGAAGTTCATAAACGAACCGAGCAACCACGCGATGAGCGGGAAGGTCTCGACCGTCGCGACCGAGAGCATGACCTCTGCGATGAGGTCGGAGAGACCGGAACCCGAGACGATCCCCAGGATGCCGGCGTAGAAGGGAAACTGCAGGATGATGCCCGCCGCGCTCTCGGTCGCGTCGCGGATCGCTCCCATGTATTCCGAGGGCGTTCCGTAGAGGAACAGTCCGAGCGCGATGAAGAAGAAGTTGAACAGGTTGAGGTCGAGGATACCGCCGATGCTCGCGCCCGAGACGCGAATCGCGACGTAGACGATCATCCCTATCCCGATGAGGTACGCGATCGATCGGCTGTCGTCGAGTCGATCTGCCGGAGCTGTTGTTCCCGTGGCGGCTCCACCGTCGGTCGCAGTCGGGGCGGGTCCCCCGTCGTCGGTCTCGGTCACAGTGGAACTCTCGTCGGTCGAGAGGTATCCTGGAGCGTACTCGCCGATCCCCGTCGCGTCCCCTTCCTCGGGGGCGAGGAGATACATCGTCGGAACGACCGTGGCGAACACCAGGACCGCCAGCCCGAAGGCATACACGGTGAAGACGCTCTCGCTGAGCGGGATGACGCCGAAGACGTCGACGAAGACGTGATCCTCGGTCGCCGACAGTAGGCCCGCGCTCGTCGAGGGACCGACGTGCCAGATGACCTGGCTCGTGTACCCACAGGCACACAACAGCGGGTAGTGAAACGTCATCCCGCGCTCGGCCCCGCTACGCGCGACGAAGACCGCGAACAACGCGCCGACGATCAGGCCGACGCCCCAGTGGACATAGCCGGCTAACAGCGAAACCGCGGCGACGAAGGCCGCCGCCTGCGCTCCCGACTGTGGAACTGAGGCGATCCGATCGAGGAAGCCGCTCACCAGATCGGAGTCCGCGACCGCGTATCCGGTGACGAGCACGAGCACCATCTGCATCGCGAATTCGAGTAGCGTCCAGAAGCCGTCGTACCAGTTGACCACGTTCTCGACCGGCCCGGCGGGCGTCAGGGCGATCGCCGCGACGTACGCGATGATCGTCAACCCGATCGCGAAGATGAAGGGGCTCGGTAACCAGCGATCCGACCACCGAGAGACGCGCTGGCCAACCCGTTGGACGACGCCTTGCGAGCTATTAGCTGACATTCCGGATCGGGATGCACGGTCGGCGATCAAAGGACTTTCTCTCCTCACAGAGCGGTGGTTAGTTTCGGCTACCCAACCTGGAGACCGTACGGACCGGGAGTACAGACCCGAATCGGTCCCTGACGCGATCGTTCCCAATGCTTGCCGTCAAGGGAGCACCGGGAGAGCCTCGAGTTCGAACGAGAGCCCTGGACGACTACCCGTCGAGTACTTCGCCCAGCAGTGCTTCGAGGTCGTCGAAGGAATCGAGTCGGAGGACGCTCTCGGAGTCCGTGATCTCGACTGCCCTCTCTCCGTCGCCGCCGAGGATGTTCAATAGGAGCAAGAGGCGATTCGAGTCGGCAACGGCGATCCCGCCATTGGCGTTTCGGGCAACGGTGTTCAGCGCCAACGCGGTATCGGTCGAGTTGTTAAGTCGGATACCGTCGCCGTCGTTCTCCGCGACGGTGTTGAACAGGGCGACGGTATCGGCCGTATCGTCGATCCGGAGTCCGTCGGCGTTTCGGTTCGCGGTGTTCTCCATCAGCACGGCACCCGGCGAATCAACGAGGAGGAGTCCCTCGTTCCGGTTCGCAGTGGCGGCGTTGTCCGACAACGTACTTGCGTTGGCCTCTACGAGGGCGATACCGGCAAGAGCGTTCGTGCGGGCGGTGTTATCCGACAGGACGGTATCGTTCGAGCCCTCTACTAACAGGCCGAACGCGCCGTTCGAGGCGGCGCTGTTGTTCGAGAGAAGGGTGTCGTCGGCGGCGAAAAGGGAGATTCCGTCGACGCTGTTCGCGTCAACGACGTTGTTCGCTATCGTGCTGTTCTCCGAACTGTCGAGACCGATTCCGCCGCCGTTCGAGCGAACGACGTTGCGAGTTACCGTGACGTCGGATGACGCTTCGACGTTGATGCCGACGTCGCTGTTCGAGGTAACGGAGTTGTTCGCGAGCGCGGGGCCGGCGGCCCCGATAGCGAAGAGCCCGTTCTTGTTGGTCGTTGCAGTGGTGTTCTCGATCTCACTGTTCGTGGTGTTGGCGAGGAACAGGCCGGCGGACTCGCCGACGCCGACGGGAGAGTGAGTGTTGGCTCTGGTGTCCGTGACGGTGTTGTTCGTCAGTACGCTCGCGCTGGCGTTCACGAGGGCAATACCGGCAAAGCCGTTCGTCTCCGCGAGGTTATCAGTCAGAGTAGTGTTCTCGGCTTCGGACACGGCGAGGCCCGCTACGAGGTTGTTCGACGCGGTGTTATCGGAGAGCACGGCGTCCTCCGAGTCGGCGGCGAGGACGAGTCCGGCGACGCTGTTCAGCCGGAGCGTGTTGTTCGCGAAATCGGTCCGGTCGGCGTTCGCGGCCTCGATCCCCGAGAGGCTATTGGACGTCGCGGTCGTGTCCCTGATAGCCCCGTCGGTCGCGTTGATGTAGCCGATGCCGAACGTCCAGTCGGTGACCGTCAGGCGACGGACGGTGACGTTCGTGAGCGTTCGTTCGTCGTTGGTGACAACCACGCCGGCCGCGTCAGCGGTCCCTGCCGGCGCGTCGATCGTCCGCCCGGCGCCGTCGAAGGTGACGTCGCTCGATCGAACCACGATACACGCACGTAGGTCCGAGATTCCCGCCTCTTCCGTCGGGGTGGCGTTCGTGAGGTCCTCGCCGAGGACGTACCTGCCGGGTTCGGTGATCGCAGTGCACGAATCGAGTTCCGTCGGCGCACCGCTCGCGACCGGCGTGAACGAACCGACACCGACGATCGTCACCGAGAGTACCAGTAGTGTGACCCGGATCGCGCGCCGTCGGTTCCGTGTAGCTGCCATGATGTGACGAGACGGGACGCGTATAAAGAACTGAGGTTCGACGTCGCCAGCGCAGGAGGGTCGATATCACTGCAACGCGCAGTGAGACCCGGTGTACGATCTACCGGTTCGTCACGAACCGACGAGGGAGACGAAACGGTGCCGAGCCGAGGTCTCGATCCCCTATGAGTCCCTGTATGTCCCGAAACGGTAGTGCAGTAGCCGACCGCGTTACTCCGACCCATCAGCTCACGAACAGCCGGCGGTTGGCGCGTTCGTGCTCGGCGGCCAGTACGTCGACGAGCGGGGCGAAGGGCGTCATTTCGTCGAGCGAACGGTCGGCGCTGTCCTCGGTAGCCGCGATCATCGCCGGCCGGAGGGCTATCAGCGCCCGTTGGGCTTCGGTGTGACCGAGGGACACGAGCCGCTGGGCGGCACCGATCAGGCCCGTCACGAAGGTATGGCAGTACACGAGAGCGCTCCGACGAACCGGGACACGCCGGCGTGCCGTACAGGCACCGAACACGGCGGCGTACGTCCCCGGAGTGTCCCCTGATTCCGATCGCCGGACCCGTTCGGCGTACGCTTCGAGGAAGGGATCGTCGCCGACGTCACACTGGAGCCGGAGCAGTCGTTCGCCGGCCCGACACGCGCTCTCGCGGAGTTCTGCGGCCAATGTCGTCGCGTGGAGACGGCGATCGGCGGTACACAACGCGTCGAGGTCCTCGTCCTCGGTTGCGGTGTAGGCCGCTCGCAGCGCCACGAGGTCCCCCGGGCCGACGATCCGACGGAGATACGACGAGAGGAGGGCTTCGAGGTCTGCGCCGTCGGCGACGCGGCCGTCCGCGACGAACTGCTCCAGCCCGTAGGAGGCGGTGAACGTGCCGATCGGGAGGAACGAATCCGCGAGGCGAAACGCTTCGAGGGCGGCCTCGTCGCTCACGCCGAGTCCCCCGGATCACCGGAAGGGGGCTCGCCCCGGCGGCGGTCGGAACCGTGCTTACCCTCGGCGTCGTGACCGTGGTCGTCGCGGTCGTGGTCATGGCCATGGTCGTGCTGATGATCGTGCGTGTGACCGTGACCGTGGCCACGACCGTCGACGTAGTCGGAGCCGCGACCGTGGTCGTGCGTATGATCGCGATCCCGAACGTGACCCTGCTGGCCGTCGTCGAACGTAGTCGGCGGGACCATCTCGTACGTGACGGCCGTTCGGTCGGGGAGGACCGAATCGACCAGGGCTTCCATTCGTTCTCGGCTCTCGACCACGGGGACGAGGACGCGTCCAGTCTCGACGGCGAGGTCCCAGTGGCGGTTGCCGATCGCGTGACCGAGTTTGAGGGCGCGCGCCGGTGGGGCCGAGTCGTCGAACGTCAGCACCATCGCCTCGACGGCCGCCAGCGAGACGACGACGAACGAGTCGTCGGCCGACAGGACGTCGCCGTCGGACAGCGGTTCGGGGACGACGATACCGAGATCGGTCCCGTCGTCGGCCGTCGTTCGCACGCGCGAGCGCCGCCGTTCGGTGTCCGAAAGCGTCACCGAGAGCGATTCGGCGCGCTCTACCCGGGTGGCGACTCGCTCCTCGGCGACGTTCCCGAGGTAGCTATCGGCGACGAGCATCGCTATCAATACCTCCGGGTGTCGGGGGCTCCGACACCCGATAGCTCGCGGCGAGCGCCGTCCCACGCTTCGTGGAGCGTTTCGGTCGCCGTCTCGGCGCGATCGGCTAATGCACGGACGAGCGCCCCCGCCCCATTGGGAAGCGTCGTCGCCGCGGCGCGAACCTCCCGCTCGGCCCCGGTCACCCGCTCGTGGAGCCGATCTGCAAGCGACGATCCGTCGGCTTCGGGCGCGACGACGTACAGCGAGCCGTGGACCGAGAACTCGCCACAGACGCCGGGGGCGGTCGGCCCGGGTCGATCGGTTCCCTCGGCCTCGTCGGTCCTATCGTATTCGTTCGACTCGTCGGGTCCGTTCGGCCGGAGATGGGTCGCGTCCTCGAACAGGAGTCCGTCCGGCCCGTCGACGCACAGGCGGGAGAAGTACCGCTCGAAGTCGAAGCGCTCGCCGCGGGCCAGCCGCCCGGGAACGACCGCCTCGCCGACGATCGCCGTCGCGCTCGCGGCGACCGTGAGCGTCGTCTCCCGCGAGAAGCGAGCCCCTTCGTGCAGGATCGTCGGTTCCGGGACGTATTCGAGGTGGCTTCTCGGATCGGCCGCGAGCGAGGTGCGGGCGGCGGCGTAGTTCCGGTCCATCGACTGGACCTTCGTCGCGCTCCCTGTCGAGACGCTCGCGACGGCACCGGAGTTCGTACGTATATCGGCGCGGAGACGGTCACCCTGTGCGATGCCGCCGGTCGGCGACTGGACGTAGACCGTCGCGGCGTCGGAGTGGGGGTCGTGGGCGAGCGTCCCCGAGACGTGGTAGGGAACGCGGGCGTAATCGTGGACGAGCCGCGTTCGACCACCGTCGGCGGCGAAGACGAGTTCGAGTTCGCCCTCCTTGCCTGGTGCGCCCGGCGCGGCCTGGGGGATCGGTTCGTCGGCGTACGCCTCGAACGCTGGATAGGGGGCCTCGATGTCCTCGGTACTCATCTACGCGAACAACACTCCTTTCGAGACGTGTTCTTTCACCGCCCCGATGCCCTCGGTTTCCTTGCAGTCGGTGAAGACGACCGGCCCCTCGCGTACCGAATGGGCGTCGCATTCCATCACACCGAGGTCGGCCCCGACGTGCGGTGCGAGGTCCGTCTTGTTGATCACCAGGAGATCGCAGTCGACGACCCCCGGACCGCGCTTGCGCGGGATGTCTTCTCCCTCCGCGACGCTGATGACGTAAAGCGAGTAGTCCGCGAGTTCGGGGTTGAAGGTCGCCGCCAAATTGTCCCCGCCGCTCTCGATCACGACGAGGTCCAACTCGGGGTGTGCAGCAAGGAAGGCGTCGATCTGCTGGAGGTTCATCGAGGGGTCCTCCCGGATGCCGGTGTGTGGACACGCGCCGGTCTCGACGCCGGCGACCAGATCCGGCGGGACCACGCCGGCAAAACGCTCGCGGAGGACTGTCGCGTCCTCGCGGGTGAGGACGTCGTTCGCGATGACGCCGACGTCGATGCCCTCGGTACACAATCGCGGGACGAGTTCCGTTAGAAGAGAGGTCTTGCCCGAACCGACCGGGCCGCCGACGCCGACGGTCGCCACGTCGCGGTGGGTAAGGCTCATCCGTCCGCCTCACTGTCGTTATCGCCGTCGCTTCCACCGTTCTCCTCCTCGTCGTCGGCGGTCGCCGCTTCGTCCGCGCCGGTCGGATCGAGCGCCTCGTCGGAGCGGATCGGGTCGTGGACCGTGACGAGTTTGGTGCCGTCGGGGAAGACCGGCTCGACCTGGATCATCGGTATCATCTCGGGGACCCCCTCCATCACGTCCTCGCGGCCGAGCAGTCGAGAGGCTCTCGAGCGGATCTCCGCGACCGACTCGCCCTCTCTGGCACGTTCGATACACCAATCGGAGACGTACGCGACGGCTTCGGGATGGTTCAGCGGGACGTCGCGTTCCTTGCGTCGTCGCGCGATCTCCGCGGCGGTAAACACCGTAAGTCGTTCTCGTTCCTTGGGTGTGAGTTTCATGAGTGGGTTGGGTGAGTGGATCAGGTGGATGAGCGGATGAGTAGCGTCAGAGCATGTACCGCTGTGCGAGCGGGAGTTCGGCGGCCGGTTCGCAGGTGACGTGTTTGCCGTCGACCGTTACCTCGAAGGTTTCGGCGTCGACGGCGATGTCGTCGGGGCAGTAGTCGTTGTAGAGCATGTCCGCCTTCCCGGGCGTCCGGGTGCCCTCGACGGGAATCACGGGAGTATCGAGGCCGTACGCCTCGCCGACGCCGGCCTCGGCGGCCGCCGGGGAGACGAAGGTCAGCGACAGGGCGTGTTTGGCTTTCCCGACCGCGCCGGCCCGCGGACGCCCGAGCACGGGTTCACAGGTCATGAGCGAACCGTTGGCTTCGCCCATCTCCGAGTGGACCGGAAAGCCACCTTTGAACGTTATCGCGGGCTTGATCCCGAAGAAGGCCGGGTCCCATAGGCAGACGTCCGCTATCTTCCCCGGTTCGAGCGACCCCACATGAGTACTGATCCCCGCGGCGATCGCCGGGTTGATCGTGTACTTCGCGAGGTAGCGTTTGATCCGGTGGTTGTCCCCGTCGCTGCTCTCGTTTTCGTTCTCGTCCTCGTCTACGTCCTCGGGGAGCGAACCCCGCTGGGACTTCATCTTCGAGGCCGTCTGCCAGGTTCGCGAGATCACCTCACCTACCCGTCCCATCGCCTGGGAATCGGAGGTCATGATCGAGATCGCCCCCATGTCGTGAAGCACGTCCTCGGCGGCGATGGTCTCGGCGCGCACCCTCGATTCGGCGAAGGCGACGTCCTCGGGGACGTCGGGGTTGAGGTGGTGACAGACCATCACCATGTCGAGGTGTTCGTCGAACGTGTTCTCGGTATACGGCATCGTCGGGTTCGTCGAGGAGGGGAGCATATCGGGTGCGCCGACCAACTCCATGATGTCCGGCGCGTGGCCGCCGCCCGCCCCCTCGATGTGGAAGAGATGCATCGCCCGGCCGTCGACGGCTTCGAAGGTACTGTCGACGAAGCCGGCCTCATTGAGGGTGTCGGTGTGCATACACACCTGGACGTCCTCTTCGTCGGCGACGGTCAGGCAGGTATCGATCGTCTCGGGGGTCGTCCCCCAGTCCTCGTGGAGTTTGAGCCCACAGGCACCGGCTTCGACCTGTTCACGCAGTGGTTCGCGTTCGGAAGCATTGCCTTTCCCGTAGAACCCGACGTTGACCGGCCAGGCTTCGGCGGCCTGGAGGAACCGTTCGACGTTCTCGGGGCCGGTCGTACACGTGGTCGCGCCGCCGCCGTACCCGCCACCCAACATCGTCGTGATGCCCGAGGCCAGGGCGTGTTCGTGCAGTTGCGCGGAGTTCCAATGCACGTGAATGTCGAGCGCGCCGGCGGTCGCGATCATCCCCTCCGCGGGGTAGACGTCCGTCGACGGGCCGACGACCATGTCGACGCCGTCCATCGTATCGGGATTGCCGGCGCTACCGATCCCGGCGATCTCGCCGTTGCGAATCCCGATGTCGGCGGCAACGATCCCGACGACCGGGTCGATGACGGTCGCGTTGGTGAGTGCCCAGTCGAGCGCGCCTTCCTCCTGTGTGACACCCGAAGCCATCCCGAGGCCGTCACGGAGGGTCTTGCCGCCGCCGAAGACGGCCTCGTCGCCGGGGGTCCGCAGATCCGTTTCGATTTCGGCGAACAGCTCCGTATCGCCCAGACGTACCCTATCACCCGTCGTCGGGCCGTAGAGATCCGCGTAGGTTTCGCGGTCGATCTCTCGGGTCATCTACATCCACCCCTCTCCTCGGAGTCGGCTTCGACTTCGTCCTCGTCGTTCGGTGCGCCGGTGTCGCCGAACCCCGCTCTCCTGGCGCGTTCGAGCGCGTCGCTCGGATCGCCGTCGACGCTCCCGTCGGTGAGGCCGTTCATCCCGTTGACACAGCGTTTCCCGGCGATAGCGACGAGATCGACGGTTCGTCGATCGCCGGGTTCGAACCGGACGGCGGTGCCCGCCGGGATGTCGAGTCGAGTCCCGAAAGCCGCCTCGCGGTCGAACTCGAGGGCGGCGTTAGCCTCGAAGAAGTGAAAGTGAGAGCCGACCTGGATCGGTCGGTCGCCGGTGTTGCCGACGGTTACCGTCGTGGTCTCGCGTTCCCGATTTATTTCGATCGACCCTTCGCCTAAACGTCTCTCACCGGGGACGAGATCAGCCACCATGGACGATTTCCTGTGACATATGGGGAGGCGTTCGGTACCTTTCTTCTCGTTTGCTGGCCACGAGGATAGTCACAAGGACACGCAAAGTAAACAGAGGGTATAATACCAATATTTGCCCAGTTAGAGACTGGCTCATCGTCGACTGAACGGCTCGGCACGTATCGCGCTCCTATACACCGCGAACCGGCGGGCAGTATCGATCCATCATCGGCCATTGACTTCCGACTGCCGATCGGCGTCGTGGGGACGGAGAGCCGCCGGGCGCTGTGCTCTCCGGAGTACCGGTGACGGCGGGCATACTCAGAGAGCAGTGCTGTTCGGCGTCGCGCGCGATCGAACGGGGGGAAATCACCTCGTGAACGCTTCGTCACTGACCGGGCGAGATCGAAAGCGATCGGTCGGAGATGGCCCGGCCTAAAGGGGGTTCCGCTCCGAACCGATCACGGATCACCAACCCGGTCCCGAGGTACTTTCAGACCGACCAGTTCGGTATCTCTCGGGGAACGAACTCGCCGTGGCCAGGGGTGCCGACGATCTCGCCGTCGTCGGCGACGAGTTCGCCCCGCGAGAACGTCTTTTTCACCCGGCCGGTTACCTCTCGTCCCTCGTAGATACTGAAGTCGGCTTCGGAGGCGTTGTCCGCGGCAGTGACGGTGTAGGTTTCCGTCGGGTCGAACAGGACGATATCGGCGTCCATGCCGGGTGTGATCGCACCTTTTTTCGAGAGCCCGAAGATCCGCGCCGGGTTCCGCGACATCGTTCTCACGAGAAAGGGGTAGGAAAAACCCCGGTCGTTGACCGCGGCGTCGTGAAATATCGGGAGGCTGACCTGGAGTCCGTTCGCGCCGAAGGTGCTCTCCCACCAGTTCTCGACGTCCTTGCTCTCGGTTTTATACCCGCAGTGATCGGTCGAAACCACGTCGAGCGACCCCCGACTCAGGTGTTCGAACATCGCTTCGACGTCGTCCTGTTCGCGGATCGGCGGGGCGATCATCGGCTTGTTGCCGAGTTCCTCGTAAACGTCGTCGGTGAGCGTCGTGTAGTGGGTACACGTCTCGGCGCGCACCATGTCGCTCCCGTACTGCTCGCGAAAGTCGGCGAGCACCGCCGCCGACTTCCGACAGGAGGTGTGGATCCCGTAGTACCGACAGCCCGCCTCCGTCGCCATGCGGACCGCGTCCTCCGCCGCCATCGCCTCGGCGTAATCGGGCCGGGACCGGGGATACCACTCGGGATCGCCCTTGCCCTCCTCCTGAAATCGCTCGGTGAGGTCGTCACATACCGATGGGTCCTCGGTGTGGAGAACGGCGACGCCATCGAGATCGGCCAGCCGCTTGAAGACCCGGTTCATGAAGCCATTGGAGAGCCCGTGTTCGTAGGCGGTGAACATCTTGATCGACGTTACGCCCGCGTTGAGGACGTCCGGGAGTTCGTCGAGCACCCCCTGAGTTTCGCGGGTGATAGCGCCGTGCAGGCCGTAATCGACGAGCGCCGATTCGCCTTTCTCCCGCTTTCGTTCGATACCTTCGAGAAGTGTGCCCTCCGCGTCGAAGATGCTAAGCTCGCCTACCCAGGCCTGCCACGCGAAGTCGATGTACGTCGTCGTCCCGCCGAGCGCGGCGGCCGCGGTCGCGGTCTCGTAGCTGTCGACCGAGAACATGTCGTCGACGTGGACGTGCGGATCGACGACGCCGGGCATGACGAGCAACCCGGACGCGTCCACGCTGTTCTCGGCGTCGGGCATCGCCGCCCGGCTCCCGACCGCGACGATCTCGCCCTCGTCGATGGCTACGCTGGCTTCGATCGTATCGTCGGCGGTGACGACCGTCCCACCCTGAATCACTGTATCGACGGACATACCTGAGCGTGTGCTTTGTGAAGTCGTGGCATAAATCGATCGGGTCGAATACGGTTACGAGTTACGAGCGATCGGGAGTCCGAACGGTCCAAGTTCCGTATTCCCCGCCCGTTCGATCTCGCCGTTGCCGGCGCTCATCCGTCCTCTGTCCTCGCGTTCCCGCCTGCCAGGCGGAGCCCAGCGTTCGCGAGCGTGTTCGCCGCCGCGTAACAGTCCTCCCAGCTCGTGTACTCCTCCTCGGAGTGACTCTTTCCGTTCTCGCTGACGGCGAAGACCATCGACGTGTCGCAGACGTCTGCTAGGTGGGTCGCGTCGTGACCGGCCCCGCTGAAGATCCGCATGTCGTCGTACCCGAGGTCCTCGGCCGCGCCGCCGACGGCGTCGATACACCGATCGGCGAACTCGACGCTCGAAGCCCGCATCCGTTCTTCGTGCTCGTACTCGACGCCCTCGCGTTCGGCGGCGTGACGGGCCTCGTCGAGCACCTGCCCGTATGCCGTCTCGACCACCGCGTCGTCGGGGTCGCGAAAGCCCCAGGTGATCGTTACCTCGCCGGGGATGGTGTTGATCGAGTTCGGTTGCACGTCGACGTACCCCGTGGTTCCGACCGTGCGCTCGCCGAGCGTTCCCGGGATACGACGGATCGCCGTGATCACGTCCGCGGCGGCGACTAACGGGTCCCGACGGTAGTGCATCGGCGTCGGGCCGGAGTGATCCGCTTCGCCGTAAAACGTGATTTCCCCCCACGTGAACCCGACGATCCCCGTGACCACGCCGATTTCTCTTTCGTTCTCTTCGAGATAGGGACCCTGTTCGATATGCAGTTCGAGGTACGCCTCGTACGCTTCGCGTGGTTCGGCCGGCTCCTCGCCCCTGTAGCCGATCCGGTCGAGTTCGTCGCCGAGTCGCACTCCATCCGAATCGGTCTTATCGTACTCGGCTCCTATCTCGTGGGCACCGGCCCAGACGCCGCTTCCCTGCATCGCGGGCTGGAAGCGCGAGCCCTCCTCGTTCGTCCAGTTGACGATCTCCACCGGGTGGGAGGTCTCGATACCCTCGTCGTCGAGCGTCCGGACGAACTCGAGCGCCGCGATCACGCCGAGTTGCCCGTCATAGATCCCGCCGTACGGCTGTGAGTCGAGATGGGAGCCGAGCAGGACCGGCGCTGCGTCGGGGTCGGTTCCGGGGCGTCGGCCGAAGGTGTTCCCGAACTCGTCGACGCGGACGTCGAGGCCCGCTTCCGCCAGCCGCTCGCCGAACCAGTCGCGGACCTCCCTGTCGGCGTCCGACAGAGTCAGCCGGTAGAGCCCGCCGCCGTCGGTCGCGCCGATCTCGGCCTGTTCTCGCATCGTCGAGATAAATCGTTCCTCGTCGAGTGCGATGGTCATGGCACTGTGGAAGTCGGTCCGTAGCCGACAGCACTCGGCTCGTCTACACGGTTCCGTTCGGTTGTAAACGCCATACGATGTCGGGTCACATGTGGTGAATATAAGTGTTCGGGAGCCGAGTAGCTAGTCGATCCGGGGTGAGGTCGGTTCCTCGATAACCGGGTGGACGCCGCTCGAACCTATCGGCGTAGACGATATTTTCGACCGATGGGCAGGTGATACGATCGTCACATGGCTACCGACAGTTCGGAGACGACCATTGCGGGCGACGACATTATAACCTGACGGGATTCGATTACTGCCTAGGGTGAACTCTCATGACAGGATTCGACATCGTCGAGGCGACGATCGGCGACGTTCACGACGCCTACGAGACCGGGGAACTGACGTGTAGTGAGCTCGTCGAGACGTATCTCGACCGGATCGAGGCGTACGACCGGAACGGTCCCGAACTCAACTCCGTCGTGACGATCAACCCGAGCGCAACCGAGCGCGCAGCGGAACTCGACGAGACCTACGAGTCGTCCGGCCTTGTCGGTCCGCTACACGGGATTCCGATCGTCGTCAAGGATCAAGTGGAGACGGCGGACGTTGCGACCACCTTCGGCTCCGAGGCGTTCGCCGATTACACGCCGACGGCCGACGCAACGCTCGTCGAACGGCTCAACGAGGCCGGGGCAGTGATCCTCGCGAAGACCAACCTCCCGGACTGGGCGACGTCCTGGTTCGGCTACTCCTCGGTCGCCGGCCGCACGAAGAACCCCTACGCGCTCGACCGCGATCCGGGGGGTTCGAGCAGCGGGACCGGGGCGGCCGTCGCCGCGAACCTCGGCACGATCGGCATCGGCGAGGACACCGGCGGCTCGATTCGGCTCCCCGCGGCGTACAACGATCTGTTCGGCGTCCGTGTCACCCCCGGATTGATCAGCCGAGCCGGTATGTCGCCGCTCGTCACGCCCCAGGACACGCCGGGACCGATGGCACGCACGGCCGAGGAATTAGCCGTCGTTCTCGACGTCGTGGTCGGCTACGACCCGGCGGACGAGGACACTGCCGTCACGGAACTGGCGAGCGACGAGAGCTACGTCGACGGACTCGCCGCGGACGCGTTAGAGGGCGCTCGAATCGGCGTGCTCAGGGACGCGTTCGGCGACGCCGACGACCCCGATGCCGGACCGGTGACCCGACGCGTAGACGCCGCTATCGAGACGATGGCCGACGCTGGGGCGGAGATCGTCGATCAGGTTTCGATTCCCGACCTCGAAGAACACCTCGACGTCACGTCGCTCTACATCGCACAGTCGAAGCGCGATCTCAACGAGTTCTTCGCGGATCGCCCGGACGGGCCGGTCGATTCGGTAAGCGAACTGTACGACTCGAACCAATATCATGAAGTGCTCGATCTGTTCGTCGGTATCGCGGAGGACGGGCTCGAAGACCCGGAGGACGATCCGGAGTACTGGCGGAAGGTCGCGGGCCAAGCCGCGTTCCAGCGGGACGTCCTCGGCGTGTACGCCGAACACGACCTCGACGCGCTGGTGTGTCCGGACGTACAGGTGGTACCACCGCTGGCCGAGGCGATCGAGGCGGGCGAACTCGACACGCTGACGTTCCCGACGAACACCGTCATCGCCTCCCAGTCGGGGTGTTGTGCCGTCTCCGTGCCCGCGGGACTCACCGATAACGGACTCCCAGTCGGCGTCGAACTGATCGGGAAGCCCCGAAATCAATCGACTCGTCTCGATCGAACAGTGCTAACAGCAGCAACGTTATTGTTTCCCGTACACCAACGATTCACACATGACCGCCGGACCACCGATCGACGAACTCCACTTCGCAGAAGCCCCCTCAGTCGAAACCGAGATTCCGGGCCCGAAATCGAAACGGCTCATCGAACGCCAGGAACGGGTCGATTCGAGCGCCGTCGCCTACCCGAAAAGCGTCCCCATCGCCCTGGAGGAAGGCCGCGGTGCGACCCTCAAGGACGCCGACGGGAACGTCTTTCTCGATTTCTTCGCGGGTATCGGCGTGATGAACGTCGGGCACTCGAACCCCTACGTCCTCGACGGCGTCCACGCACAGACCGAAAAGCTCGTCCACACGATCGACTTTCCGACCGAAGCTCGCCTCGACTTCATCGAGAAGTTGGACGAGATCGCCCCGGGCGATCTCAAGGGTAACAATCGCGTCGTCTTCGGCGGTCCCAGCGGTTCGGACGCGGTCGAAGGTACGATCAAACTCGCGAAGTACAATACAGGGGGTACTGGAATGGTCGCCTTCCGGGGATCGTATCACGGCGGCACGGCGGGTGCGCTTTCCCTCACCGGCGGTAAGAAGTACAAAGAGGAGTACACCCCGTTGTTGCCGGACGTCGTTCACGTCCGCTACCCGTATCCCCATGCCGAGCGCGGGGGGGACGAGAATGCTGGAAGCGTCTGTCCGGTCGGCTGTGGAGCGCTCGACGGGGAGTGCTGTCAATCGATCTCGTGTGCCCGCGCGCTCGAAGACGTCAGGGAGGTCCTTTCCGATCCCTACGGCGGGCTCGAAGACCCGGCGGGGGTCTGGGTCGAGCCGATCCAGGGCGAAGGCGGCGTCGTCGTCCCGCCCGAGGGCTTCCTGCCCGGACTGCGCGAGATCGCCGACGAGGCGGGCGTGCCCCTGATCTTCGACGAGATCCAGTCGGGATTCGGCCGGACGGGAGAATGGTTCGCCTCCGAACAGTTCGACGTGACGCCCGACGCGGTCCCGATGGCGAAGGGGATCGGCGGGGCGGGCCTCCCGCTGGGTGCGACGATGTACCACGAGGACCTCGATACCTGGGAGGCAGGCGGCCACATCGGCACCTTCCGGGGGAACGTCCCCGCGATGGTCGGGGGCACCCGCGCGATCGAATACGTCCAGGAACACGACCTGTTGAGCCACACGAGCGACCTCGGCGAGTACCTCCGTGAACGACTCCGCGAAGCCGGGGAGGGGGCGAACTCGCTCGGCGAAGTACGAGGAATGGGCCTGTTCGTCGGCGTGGAGTTCGACGACGGAGAGGACCGAACCGGCAAGGAGATCGTCGCCGACATCCAGGAGTACTGCTACGAGCGCGGCGTGCTCGTCTGGACCGCCGGCCGGCGTGGCAACGTACTGAGGCTTCTCCCGCCGCTCGTGATGACTGCAGAACAGGCCGAGGTCGGCATGAACGTCATCGGCGAGGCGATCGCCGAACGAGCGCCGTAGTCCGCTTCCGTCCGAACTCCTGACTCCTGTCTTCTGCCTCCAGTTACTCCCGTTCGGCTACCCCGACGAGAGCGAACGCCCATGGCACGCAGTGTTCACCCGTTCGATTCCCCGTCCTTATGTCTCAGTCGGGGGACTCGGGGATGGCTAACCGCCGCTGGCGGCATCGCCCGCGCCCCAGGTACCGACGGCGCGCCAGAGGCCGCCGCCGATGAACAGAAGTCCGGTCCCCGCCGCGAGCGCGCCGAAGGGAAGAACCCGCTGAGAACCCAAGACGAGCAACGCACCGCCGAGCAATAGCGTATGAAATCCCAGCACGGCCGCGATCGCACCGACGACGAACCTCCGGTTGATTCGAGCCACGAGGGACACAGGTCGTACAGGCGTAAAGCCCTACCTCACTGCTCGGATCGGTCCCGAGGGCGGATAGTTTCGAGTCGGCGGAGGCCGTTACGAACCGCCCTCGATCGATGATAATACTCGTCCCGTTTTCGGTATACGGCTCTCGCTCTAAAGGCAACAAGGCACCGAACGCTATGAGTTCACAGTCCACGTCGGATCTCGGTCCGAAGGCTATCGACGGGCGATCGAGAGTCGATCAGTGACCGTGTCCGGTGGCCTCGCCGAACGTCATTCCGAAGCGCTCTTCGAACAGTTCCATCGCCGTTTCCTCGACGGCTTCGAGTTCGGGATCGGTCTCCTCGTCGGTGTGATGGACCGTCGCGTGGACACGCTGGGCACAACTGAACAACACGAGGTCGCCGGCAACCTCGGGGTCGGTCTGACCGTCCTCGGCGAGCATCGCCACGAGTCGGCTCGGAAGCGTGACCTCGTCCTGCGTGTCGTTGGGCGCATCGATCGTGAGCGTCACGGTATCGCTGTCGGCCATGGCTTCCCTCAGGGATCGGAGCGTAAGCCTCTGTGGGTTGCCGATCCGTGCTCGATCGGCTCGATCACCTCGATCAGTTGGCCGCCCTCGTAGTTACGTGGAAAAACGGGCACGAAGCCTCACCGTTTAGGGCGGAGGGGGTGTCAATCCCAGTGACTGCGGTACTCGAAGTCCGCCGAGCGATCCTCGAAGCGGTCGAGTCCGAATCCTTCGGTCGGGAAGGGTGCCGGCTCCCCGGTCACCAGCGACCGGACGGCGCGACCGGTAACGGGCGAGAGCATTATCCCCCGGCCGTGGAGGCCGGCGACGACGGCGAGGCCGTCCGGCGCTTCCTCGGGAGCGTCGATGATCGGCAACCCGTCCGGTGAAGCACAATCCGCGGTCGGACAGCAGTCCTCACGCCGGATCGCGCCCGAACCGACGCCGCCCAAAAGCGGGAGGACGCGCTCGCGAACGAGGTCGCGAAACGATTTTTCGACACTCATCGGCGTCCCGTCGGGGTCGTCCAGCAGGTGTTCATTGCCGCCGACGAGGACGTTTCCCCGACGAGTCGGTCGCCAGTAGACCTTCATGCTCGATTCGGAGCCCATCGGCCAGTTTTCACTACTCGAGCCGTCGGGTTCGACGACGACGGCGTTCCAGCGAAGCGGCCGTATCGGCAGTTCGACGTGGTCGGCGAGCAGTTCGCGGGTCCGCCAGCCCGTCGCGTAGACGACGTGATCGGCGTCGATGGTGTCGTACTCCGTCTCGACACCGCGGATCGTCCCGTCCGTGACCCGAAGCCCCGTAACCTCGTGATCGCGAAAGACGCTCGCGTCCTCGCGCTCGGCGAGGTACTTGAGCGTCATGGCGTAATCGAGCGCGTCGAGGTAGCCCGTCCCGTCGTAGACCAGCCCGCCGTCGTACGCCGAGAGGTCGCCGAACGCTCCCGAGTATCGTTCGCGCAGTTCGGCTCCCGAGTGAAACTCGCCGCCGTCGGGAGCCTGTGCGGCGTACGACCCCCCGTTTCCGGCGGGGACGAGCCGAACCGTCTCGCGTTCGGCAAACGAGAAGATCCCCTGCCCGTCGAGGTCGCGGTACTCGTCGAGGGCGAACGCCGCCCACTCGTCGGGGAACGGTTCGAGCGAGAGCGAGATCACGCCGGAGGCACGCGAGGACGTGTCGGCGGCCACGCCGCCCTTGTCGAGCACGACGACCTCGTGATCCGGCGCGAGGCTCCGGGCGATCGCCAGCCCCGAAACGCCCGCTCCGACAACGACGACGCGCTCGTTCCGAGAGGTCATAGCTCCGAATGGAGGACAGCTGATAAAAACCTACGGCTCGCCGGACGGTACGCTGGCCCTCACGTCTCGTGCGTCGTGGTCCGGCGACTCGTCGTCAACGAGCGCGCTGGGCCGGGACCGAACCCGAACCGTGGCAGGACCGGAAGATTACGAGGAGGTCGATAATGCCGTTCCGGGTCGGAACGACGGCGTGAGGTAGTGTGTCGTCGGACCCTCAGTCGTCGCCGGTCGCGTCGGGGCGTGTCCTCGTACCCGAGGCCGGTTTGGCTACGAGGTCTTTCCGCCTCGCGTCCCACTCGGAGAAGACGTACACCAGCGCAACGAGCGCGACGAGACCGGCCGGAAGCAAGACGAGTGGCGAGAGGCCGGTGACGCCGTAGAGCAGGTACATAAACGCCGTCGCGATGAGGACGGTGACGGCGTAGTACATCTGCGTGCGGACGTGATCGATGTGGTCCGATCCGGCAAAGGTCGAGGCGAGCACGGTGGTATCGGAGATCGGCGAGCAGTTGTCGCCGAAGATCGCGCCGCTGAACATCGCCCCGACCGCGATCGCGATGAACTGGGGATCGTTGCCGCCGATGTTCCAGGCCAGCGGGATGACGATCGGGGTCATGATCGACATCGTACCCCACGAGGTGCCGATCGCGAAGGCAATAAACGCGGAGGTCGCGAAGACGACGACCGGCAGTACCGCCGGGGAGACAAGCCCCGTCGCGTAGCTCGTCACATACGTGCCGGTTCCCAGTGCGGTAGCGACGGCGCCAAGCGACCACGCTAGTACGAGAATGCTTACGGCGGGGAGCATAGTCCCGAATCCATCGAGAACGGTCTCCATCGTCTCGTCGAGGCTCATGACGTCGTGGACGAGCGCTAGGACGATGGCCACCGCGACCATGGTAAACGAGCCCCAGACGAGTGCGGTCGCGATGTTCGTGTTGTTGACCATCTCCACGAGGGTGCGGTCGGGAGCGTAGCCCATGAACACTGCCCCGCCGATGACGACGAGGACGAGCGCGAGCACCGGGAACAAGAACATCCGGAGCGGCGCGTCGTCGATCGCCGGTGCGCCCAGATCCTCCTTGATGCTCTGGAGCGGTTGTGCGTTCTCACGGATCACCTCGCCGGTGCGCTGAGCACGGCTTTCGGCATCGAGCATCTCGCCGAAGTCCCGCTGGGAGATAACGATGATTCCGACCATCGCGATCGCGAGCAACGAGTACATATTAAAGGGGATGCTTTGCAGAAAGGTCGCGGCCGCGGACGGGGTCTGCTCGGCGATCCCCAGTTCGTTGTACTGGTTGGCGATGAGCCCGATCTCGAAGGCGACCCAACTGGAGATGCCGATCGTCGCGACAGGCGCGGCGGTCGAATCGAGGATGTAGGCTAATTTCTCGCGAGACATCTCCATCTCGTCGGCGAGGTCCTTCGTCGAACTGCCGACGATCGCGTTGTTCGCGTAATCGTCGAAGTTCCAGATAATGCCGAGTAACCACGCCGTGATCCCGACCTTGCGGTGGGAATCGACCCCCCTTGTAGCGAACCGCGCAATCGCGAGCGCGCCGCCCAGTCGCCAGATAAGCGCGATGCCGGCTCCTAGAAGAAGGGTGAAGACGAGGATCTTCGCGTTGAAGGTACTCTCGCCGATCGAGGAGATGATCCAGTCGAACATCTGTGCCACGCCCACGCTACCGGAGTAGATGATGCCCCCGACCCATACCCCAAGCAGCAGTGACAACATCGCCCGCCGCGTGGCGATCGCTAAGACGATCGCCAAAAGCGGCGGGACTAACGACAGTGCGCCGAAGTCGGATGCCATAGCAGGTGTGTATTACAACAACACTAAAAAGCGTTGCTACCAGTGCAGGGCGACGCTGCTAAGGAGTACAGTCCGTTCGCTACGCTACACGAGGTAACGACACTGTGTAGTCATTGCTCGAAAGGTGAAAAGAAGGAAGCCAAGGGCCGGATTTGAACCGGCGATGGGCGGCTCTGCAGGCCGCTGCGTTAGACCGGACTCTGCCACCTTGGCACGGTCGTACGTATCGGCGAGGTCCGCTTAAGCGTAGCGGTCGCTCGAGACACAACGTACGGAGTACTCCGACGGGCGTACCGGAGTTGGTGCCGTCGCTCGTCGAGGAATGAAGTATGAATGAACGCTCTTCTGTAGGAGATTGTTGATAGCGCTCAGCTGCTGCTGGCGAGCCGAAGCGGGCAAGGGCACCGCGTCA
>PXQR01000007.1:0-9535 GCA_003021235.1 Halobacteriales archaeon QH_6_64_20
CACGCGTGGTTTGCCGTCGGTCGCGTCCATGAGTGTACGCGAACAGCGGGCGAGAAAAAGCCAACGACCGACGGCGATCGTACCGACGACCGGCGGCGGTCGTGGTTCGTATGCTCCCATCGGTCGCCGAGCACGGTTTACCGCACCGGCTGAGTCCCTCCCGATCACCGTATCGCCCCGCTCGTGTCGGGTCCGAGCCGACCGCTAAAGTGGTCGATCGTCGTCACAGGCCGTCGATTTACCCTCAGTCGTCCTCGTCGTCGGCGTCCGTTCCGACCCCGTCTCCCCCGCGTGCGCTGTGGGTCCCGTCGCCGACGTCGCCGCCGGAATCGGAGCCCGAGCCACTCGCCGATCCGTCGGCGTCTCCGGCGAAGCGACCGCGGGCGTCGCGGCCGTCGGTCATCGGCGTCGGGGTCCCCATCGACCGGGAGCGAATCGCCTCGTAGAACCGATCGGTGATCACGTCGTGGACGATCGCCGCGAGCGATTCTTCCTTTTCGTTGCCCTCGACGTCGCCCAGGATGCCGAGCGGAATCTGTGCGCCGGCCATGCCCGCGTGGCCGCCGGCACTGCCGATCCCGTCGAAGGCATCTCTCAAGGTTTCGCCCAGGTCGAGGTCGGTCCCGCGCGCCCGGGCGGAGAGGTAGATCGTTCCGTCGCGAAAGCCGTAGACGAGCGTCGTGTGTACGTCCTCTAAGCCGAGCAACTGGTCGGCGGCCTGGGCGAGCGCGTCGCGATCGGCGAGCCGACGGACGTTGCTCGTGAGCGTCGTTCCTCGTAGTTCGCGGCCGCGGATCGCTCGCGCGATGGTCTCTAAGGTTTCGGCGCTCACGCTCGGGGCCTCGACCTGTTCGAGGATCGTCGCGTCCGAACGCGGGAGGAGATACGCTGCGGCCTCGAAGTCCATCGCGGAGACCTCCCGACTGAAGTCCTTCGTGTCGACGCGGATACCGTACAGTAGCCCCGTCGCGACCGAGTCGTTGGGGTCGATGCCCAACCCTCGGAGGTAATCGACCAGGAGAGTGGAGGTCGCGCCGACGTCGCTTCGCAGGTCGACGAAGCGAGCCTCGACCGGAGCGCGGGGCGGGTGGTGGTCGATCACCACGTCGATCGGGGTGTCCTCGGGCAGGCCGTCGTTGACGCCCGGCCGGGAGTGATCGACCAGGGCGAACCCGCCGTACCGGTCGAGGTCGTCCTCCTCGTCGAGGTTCACGAGATCGAGATCGAGCAGGTTGACGAATGCGCGGTTCTCCTGGTGGGAGATCGCGCCGAAGTAACACACTTCGACCTCACACCCGACGGCGCTCGCGATCCGGGCCAGGGCGATGGCGCTCGCGATCGCGTCGGGATCGGGGTTGTCGTGGGCGACGACCGCGAGCGTGCCTGAAATGTCCCCCAGGACCCGTCTGAGCCGTCGTAGCCGAACCCCTTCGTCGCCGCCGCGTTCGAGGAGATCGGCCGCGAGCGTCGCGCCCGGATCGATCACCCGATCGGCGACCGCTTCGATCCGGTCGGTGACCTCGTCGGCGGGTTCGTCGCCGGTGTAGACGACGAGCAACACGTCGGGATAGGCGTCCCGCCCGGCCTCGGCGGCCGCGAGGTTCGCTCGGGGGGTGTCGCCAGCCACTAGCAGGACGTCCGCCGGTCGGGTCACCCCGCGGACCGCGACCGGGTTGGTGGGGTCGGCCCGTTCGGCCGCGATTCCCCTGTCGCGGAGGGCTCCGACGCGTCCCGTGTCGTCGCTCAACACGAGCAACGAACCCGGCCGCTCGGCGACGGCGTCGACGATCGCGTGACCGACCGATCCGCACCCCAGCATGAGCCGGGAAACCATGGCCGCGCTATCGCCCACAGTGGCTAAAACCTTCCCGTCCCCGAGAACCGGTCGAAATCCCGTCCCTCGGAACTCGGTGCCGGCGGCGCGACGGCGGTCACGGCGGTCACGGGGATCGAACGGGGCCGATCAGTCCCGTCGAGGGCGTGGCCCGGGCGCAGTCGCGGGGGTTTTAGCTCGCACGGCCCCTCGGGTCGAGCATGTCGACGTTCGAGCACGAGACGCACGTTACGGCCGGCTTCGCGGAGGTGTGGGACTTTCACTCGCGGATCTCGGGGCTTACCGGGCTGACGCCCGACTGGGTGAACATGCGCGTCGAGGCGATCAGGGGACCCGAGGGCGAACCCGCGCCCGAACTCATGGGATCCGATCCCGGAACCCTCACGACCGGCTGTGAGATCGACGTAGTGGTTCAACCCTTCGGTATCGGCCCCCAACAGGCCTGGACGAGCCGGATCGTCGAACGCGAGGAACGGGAGGGAGCGGCCGTCTTCCGCGACGAGATGACGGCGGGGCCGTTCGATCGCTGGGTACACTCACACTACTTCTACGCCAATAACGGCGGGACGCGGGTCCGCGACCGCATCGAGTACCGGCTTCCCGGCGGCGACCTCGGCCGACTCGCAGGACCGTTCGCCGTCGTCGGCTTCGAGCCGATGTTCCGGTACCGCCACCGTGAGACGGAGCGACGGCTCGGCCGACCGTAAGCTGTCGATCACGAGAACGCAGGTCGGCCCGAATCGACGGGACTCCGAACCCGGACGCCCGACCCCCATCGAGGTGACACTGAAGTAACTGGTAGAACTATGCACCTCGACGTGATAGGGAGTAGCGCATGACGGACGTTATCATCGTGGGCGGCGGTCCCGCCGGCCTCAGCGCGGCGTTGTTCACCGCGAAGAACGGGCTCAGTACCACAGTATTCGACACCGACGAGACCTGGATGCACAAGGCCCACCTCTGGAACTACCTGGGTATCGAGAGCGAGGACGGCACTGCCTTCACCGAGACCTCGCGCGAGCAGGTCGACGAGTTCGGGGCCGATCGCCGCCAGGGCGAGAAAGTGAGCGAGGTCTCACGGAACGGCGAGGGGTTCGTCGTCACGACCGACGAGGACGAGTACGAGGCTCCCTACGTCGTGCTCGCGACGGGTGCGGATCGCTCGCTAGCCGAGGGATTGGGCTGTGAGTCGACCGAGGACGGCGTCGTCGACGTAGACGTGACGACCGAGACCTCCGTTCCGAACGCGTATGCGACGGGTGCGATGGTCCGCGCCGAGGAGTGGCAGGCGGTGATCTCCGCTGGCGACGGCGCGGCGGCGGCGCTCAACATCCTGACGAAGGAAAAGGGCGAGCACTTCCACGACTTCGACGTGCCCGCCGACGCCGAGTAGCCGGGCGACACGAGCGGGCGTCCGCGGCGGTCGGATGACCCTCGGGCGACCTGCGGGAGCTACTGGCATCGGTCGATGACCGCTCGGCGGCGGGGACAAAAGTTACTGGACGTGGCGATCGGCCCGTCGGTCTCGGCTATCACAAGCGGTAAACCGCCGCCCGCGCGAAGTCGTCCCGACGAATGGCCGACGACCGTAGCGACGGCGACGAGCGAAGCGCTTCGGCGGGGGGCGAGCGGACGGCGACGGGACGCCACGGCGGCGGCCGCCAAAGCTCTGTATCGAGTGTGCTTTACGATCGCGCTGTTGGGTCCGTTCGCGCTTGCCCGTCACGGCGAGCGGGTTCGGTCACTGTCGTACCGGGATCTACTCGTCGCGGGGCTCGCCGGCGTCGCGCTCGCGATCCACTTCGCGAGTTGGTTCGAGAGCTTGGCGTGGACGAGCGTCGCCGCCTCAGTGACCCTGGTCCAGGCTCAGCCGTTGTTCGTCGCCTGTGGGGCCGCCCTGTTGCTCGACGAGCGCGTCACCCGGCGGATGGGCGCTGGCATCGCGGTCGCCCTCGGCGGCATGGTGGTCATGTCGCTAGGCGACGCCCTGACGGGCGGCGCGGTCGCCGGGGCACGGCCGCTGTACGGGAACGCGCTGGCGATAGTGGGTGCGATCGCCGTCGCGGCGTACATGCTCGTCGGTCGCTCATTGCGCCGGCGAATCCCGTTGTTGCCCTACGTGTTCGTCGTCTATTCGGCGTGTGCGGCGACGCTACTGGTCCTCGCGGTCGGTCGGGGAGCGCCGCTGTTGGGCTACCCGACTCGTGAGTGGCTGTTGTTCGTCGGGATGGCGATCGGTCCGGGGCTGTTCGGTCACACCGTCATCAACTGGGCGCTCGCTCACGTCGAATCGAGCGTCGTCAGCGTCTCCCTGCTCGGCGAGCCCGTTATGAGCACCGTGCTCGCCTTGGTTTTGCTGAGCGAGGTGCCGACGCCGGTAACGATCGTCGGCGGCGCGGCCGTGCTCGGAGGGATCTACGTGACCGCGGCCGACCGATCGAATCATGGGAGAGCCGATCCCGAGGGCGTCCCGCCCCCCGATACCGACGCCGAAGAAGCCTAAGCGACGCCCCGGCCGTGCTGTCGATCGCTCTGTCGGACACCGTACCGACCTCAGTGCTCACCGGCTCAGTGCCCACTAACCTCGGTCTCAACCGATTCCGTCGTTCCCGCGACCTGTCGGTCCCGTTGATCCGACTACGCTGGCGCGAAACGCCTGGGAGGCGGTCGAAACGACGGATGCGACGCTCGACGTCGACGCCGATATCGGCACCGTCGAGACCGACGGAACCCGGCTCCGGGAGGCGTTCGAGAACCTGTTTCGCAACGCGATCGAACACAGCGGCGAGGAAATCACGGTTACCGGTCGGGACGCTCGACACCGAACCGGATCTCTTCGTCGCGGACGACGGGTCTGGGATCCCCGCCGAGAAACGCGATAACGTGTTCGATCACGGTCGTCCGGGCACTGTGGCGGGCCCCGGCCTGGGGTTGGCGATCGTTCAGCAGGTGATCGAAGCGCACGGCTGAGCGGTCCGCGTCGTCGACAGCGAGACCGGCGAGGCTCGCTTCGAGGTCGTCGTACCCGAAAGCGACTGGAAAGGGGCCGAGCAGGCAGAGCGCGCTGGACAGACGAACGACGTGGATAGAGCTGAGGGTTCGGAGGCGGTCAAGCAAGGAGTGATCTCCGAGTCCCATGCAGGGTAGGAACGTTGTAGGCGGCAAACTTCCTGAACGAATGCAGTCGGTAGCTGCTTAACGAGCCGCGCTCGTAGCGGAGAACACCAGTACTGCACCCGCGAACGAGTACAGCGAGTGAGCGGTAGCGCGCACGGACGGGAGGTACGGCGGAGCCGTATCGGAGGGAGTACGCGTTATTTTAGTCGAGGCTTTGCCGAGCGCGGCCGCAGGCCGCGCGTAGAGTAAAACGTCGTTTCTAGTACTTCGGATCGGCGTCGGCGACCTCGTAGACCTCGGTCAGCTTCCGGTCGCGCCGCGCTTGCCAGTCGTTGAGGCCGTCGGGACTCTCGGGATAGTCCTCGTAGATCGCAAAGAGGTCGTCGGCGAAGTTCTTGACCCGGTAGAGATCGTAGATCAGTTGCCAGTGGCCGACGCTCTTTGTCGCGGTTCGGAGCTTGAGCCCGAGCCCGATCGAGGTGCTCCCCGAGTAGAGGGCTTCCGAAAGCTTCTCGCCCGGCAGTGCGCCCAACAGCCCCATGAGGTCGTCGACCTCGCTGGCCCCGACGAAGACGTTGTAGACGTCGAGTGCAGCGTAGCGCGCCCCGAAGTGATCCATTACTTTGGAGTTGTACTCCCACAACGCGTCTTCCCCGACGTCGCCCTTAGTGATGGCCGCGATCGCCTGCTCGGCGGCGTATTTGCCGGCATACGCCGCCCCGGCGATCCCGCCGCCGGTGGTCGGATTGACGTGGCCCGCCGCGTCGCCCGCGGCGAGAAAGCCCGGTGCGAGTGCCGAATCGTACGGCCGGCGGGTCGGCAGGGCAGCCCCGAGTTTGTCCCGAACGGTCGCACCGCTGAACTCCGGACGGTTTTCGAGGTCACGCCGCAGCGCCGAGACGAGTTGCATTGGTTCGTCGATCATCTGAAAGCCGAGCCCGGCGTTGATCTCGGTGTCGGTCCGCGGGAAATACCACAGATACCCGGCGGCGCGGTCGGTCGGCTTGAACACCAGCGCGTCGTCCCAGGGCACCGGCTCGGGAACGTCGAGGACCTCGCGGTAGGCCGAAGAGAACTGCGAGTAACTGACGTTGGTGTCGAAAGTAGTACTACTGAAATCGGCTTTGTCCTGGAGGATCGACAGCGCGCCCGCGCCGTCGAGGACGACCTCGGCGTCGTATTCGACGACATCGCCACGGCGCTTCCCGCGGACGCCATCTACCGTGCCGTTCTGGCGGACGTCGGAGACGACGGTGTCGTAATGGAGGTCGGCACCGGCGGCCTCCGCGCCGTCGATCAGCCGGCGGCCGTACTCCAGGCGATCGATCACCGCCAGCTCCCCGGGTACGGGAATTTCCAGGACCGTGTCGTGCTGTGGAATCTCGAAGCGGCCGTGATCGACGTCGGTGTTCGTAAAGGCCGGCTCGATACGGGATTTCGGAATGGCGTCGGGAAAGGCGTCCGCACCTTTGAGTGCGTCGCCGCAAGCGATGTGGCCCGCCTCCTTCGCGGATTTGCGCTCGACGATGACGGCGTCGAGGCCCTCCCGGGCGGCGGTCGCCGCGGCGTAACAGCCCGCCGTCCCCGCGCCGACGACGACGAGGTCGTACTCGTGAGTGGTCATATCGGGATCACTCCGTCCGGGGGAGAAAGCGTTTCGTTCGGCGCGCGAGCGCCCGATCGTCGGTATCGATACGGGTCCTCGTGGCGAGGACAGGCCGAGTAGCGATTCACGCATGAACGCGGCGTAGCGCGACTGGAGGCCATCGCCGGGGGGTCGACAGTACGAGTGCCTCCTGCTGTTTATAACGCTGGTCCCTGTAGGCGGGTCTCATATATGGCCGAACAGGAGTCCTGGACGAGCAGAATCGGTTTTATTTTCGCGGCCGTCGGGAGCGCCGTCGGGCTCGGGAACATCTGGTCGTTTCCCTTCCAGACCGCCTCGAACGGGGGGCGGCCTTCATCGTCGTCTACCTGGTGGCGGTGTTTGTCATCGGGTTCCCGGCGATGCTCGTCGAGTTCGTCATCGGCCGACGAACCAAGCGAAACCCGGTCGACGCCTTCGCCGACCTCGGGTTCGGGAGTTGGGCGATCGCCGGCGCGCTCGGGGCCGTTACCTCCTTTGCGACGCTCGCGTTTTACAGCGTCATCGGCGGCTGGGTACTCAGCTACATCGTCGGGAGCGTCACCGGCGCGTACTTCGGCGACGCCGCGGCGTACTTCGATTCGGTGGCTTCGGGTCCGATCGCCATCGCGGCCCATGCCGTGTTCATGGGGATAACCATCGCCGTCGTCGCCCTCGGCGTCACCGACGGCATCGAGCGCACGACGAAGGTGATGGTGCCGGCCGTTATTGTCCTCCTCGTCGGCCTCGCCGCCTGGGCGTTTACGCTCCCGGGCGCAGCAGCCGGGTATGGCTACTACCTCACCCCCGACTTCGACGAACTCGCGGCGAACGTCGCCTCGATCGTCCCCGCGGCGGTCGGCCAGGCGTTTTTCACCCTCTCGCTCGGCTTCAGCGTCATGATCATCTACTCCTCGTATCTCGGCCGCGACGACAGCCTCCCGGCCGATGGAAGCGCGATCGTCGTTATCAATACGCTCGTTGCGATCCTCGCGGGTCTCGTGGTCTTTCCGGTACTCTTTGCCATCGGCGGCGACGTCCCTCAGGAGGGCGGCTCGGGAACCGCGTTCACCGCGCTCGCGAGCGCCTTCGGCCAGCTTCCCGCTGGGGGGATCATCGGGTTCGTCTTCTTCGCCGTCCTGCTTTTCGCCGCGCTTTCGAGTGCGATCAGCCTGCTCGAAGTACCCGTGGGCTACGTCGTCCAACACTACGGCTACGAACGCTCGACGATCGCCATTGCGATGGGCGTCGTCTTCCTCGCCGGCATCCCGCCGGCGATGGGGACGGGGATCCTCGGGTGGTACAACGCCGTCGTCTTTCAGTTCCTGCTCCCCCTCGTGGTACTCCTGTTGATCGTCTTCGTCGGCTGGGTCGCGGCCGACCAATCCTTCGACGAACTCGGCCGGGGGAGTTCGCTCGGGACTACCTTCGCGAGCGCCTGGCTCTGGTGGGTTCGGGTCGTCGTCCCGGTCGGTATCCTGCTGACCTTCGCGCTCGGCATTCAGTCGTTGCTCGTTCGCGCCGGCGTCCTCGCTAGCCCGATCTTCCTCGGGTAGATTCGGCCCTCCCCTCGTCGCCGACGGATCGCCATCGACCGAACGCCGAGCGAGTCCGGAGGCCGAAATCGAGTAGCGACCGCGGGGAGCGAAGGGTTAACCCGGGCTCGCGTCTACGAACACTCATGCCTACCGAACACACCGTTACCTTCGCCGGAACCGGCGAGCAGGTCACGGTACCGGAAACCCGAACGATCCTGAGCCGGTGTCTGGAGGAAGGCATCGCCCAGGAGTACTCCTGTCGGGTCGGGATGTGTCTGGCGTGTTCCGCCGAAATCATCGACGGTGAGGTGGCTCAGCCGGCCGCCCGTGGGTTCACCGACGAGGAACGCGAGGGCTACGCGCTGACCTGTATGGCCCGTCCGCTGTCGGATCTCACGATCGACCGCGGGAAGTATCCCCCGAGCATCGAAGGGAACGCCGGCGCGAGCGACGCCGCGGCGGCCGACGACTGACCGACGGCGGTACGATCGGGCGGAGCCGACGTCTCGTTGCGATCGCATTCGGAGGGCATGCCCGGACGGTCGGCAACGGCCACCGGAGCGGGCCGTGAGGAGTGCTGTCGGCACCGGACGGCGTCCTCATCGGGACGGCAGGTCGGGCGGGGTGTCCTCGGCACCGAGTCGCATACGTCGGTTACGGTAGGTATGAACTGCCGCCGAGGCGACGAACGCCGTCACTGCACACGCGATCCATACCAGGTCCGGTAGCACCGCGAGCGGGTAGGCGTCGAACCACAGGCCGACGACGAGAACGACGTTCAACACCGACAGCCCGAGGTAATGCAGACTCCAGGGAATCTCGCTTGCGGGGACCACATCGAGGTAGACGTCGAGATCGCTCGCCGGTTCGGAGCAGGATACGACGCCCGCGCGCCGGTCGTAATCGAGCAGTCCCGCCTCGTCCATCTTCGGCAGGTGGAACTGTTGTAACGAGGTGTAGGTTCGCTTTCGCTCGGTCGAGGTGAGATCGGGGATCGTCGTGTCGTTCTCCCAGGCACCGATCGTCTCGGCGAGATCGCCCAACTCGACCCGTTCGTCCCGTCGACGGAGACAATGCAGGGCGTAGCGCCGTCGCCGATTGGCGAGTACCTCGAAGACGTCGTCCCGTGATGGGGGATCGACGTCGCGCGACGAGGCGTCGTCGTGGCCGGTCGCCGCTGTCGATCGATCGGGAGAGGCCGGCGTCTCGTCCGCGCCCGCGTCCGTCCGTTCGCTCCCTGCGTGTCGTATGTCGGATGACACCGTCGAATCCACCACCTGCAGGGAGACCACATCCGGCCGGCTAATCAGAGTAACCGCTGCACAGTGTGCAAGGAGTGAACGGCGTGTAGCCACCGATCGGATGTGAACGGAAACCGACGAACGCCCATAGCACGGGTCGATGCCGAGCGGTCGTTGTCGT
>PXQR01000007.1:9665-12400 GCA_003021235.1 Halobacteriales archaeon QH_6_64_20
TCGAAACGACCGGTCCGTAGCATCTCCTCGGTCAGGTCGGCGTGGCCCGGTCCGACCGCACCGTCTCGGCGATGGCGGGCGTCGCCACCAACTCCGCGCGGGCGGCCCGTGGACGGTCTTCTCGTGGCCCGTCTCGTAGCCGTGAACCCGACGACGCCGAGTACGTTGCGGTCGTCAGCCGCCCGCGCGATCGTCCGAACGTGGTGGTCGATCATCGATCACGGGTCACCCGGTTCCGGCGCGAGAACCGATCCGTCGCCGAAACGCCGGAACTCGAGACCCGACGCGCCGTCGGGAACCCACTGCAAGAACGGCTCTCACTCCCGTACAGCCCCGATCGTCCCCGCGGGATAAAGCAGGTCCGCAACGATGGGTTCGCCGGCACGCGTCGGAGCGTACTCGCCCTCGTCGTTCGCCACTGTCCCCTGTTCGCAAAGCGCTTTGACCTTCCGGCCGACGGTCGTCCGCGAGGCGTCGAGCCGGTTTCCGAGTTCGGTTCGCGAGAGCCCGTCGGCGTTCCGGAGAACGTCGAGCATCCGAACGCGGGCGGGCAAGCGCGAGACGAACTCGATGCCGTCGAGCGCGTCGGCGACGGTCACGGGACCGCCTCCATCGAGAAGGGCGTCGATCGCTCCCTGTACCCCGCGTACGTCTCGGTCGCCCAGTTCCCGATGCCCTCGACGTCGGTTTCGAGCAACGCACGGGGCATTCCCTCGTCGTCCTCGACGCCGATCTGGACCGTGTCGTCGAGCAGCCCGAGGTAGTAGGGTACCTCGCCGTCGTACACGCTGAGGTCGAACCGATCGGTTTCGAGCATCGCCTCACAGGGGGTCGCGTAGTTCGGGTCCGATCGCAAGGTCTCGACGACCCCCGACCCGACGACGTACTCGTGGGTCGCGTTCTCCTCGACTACCCGACGCTTTGCGATCTCCCAGGCGTGCTGGCCGGCCACCCCGACGAACAGCCGGACGTCCTCGGCGCGTTTCAACGCCTCTACGTGTCTGTTCACCGGCGCGTAGGGGTTCGCCTCCTCGGCGAGGATCACCTTCGCGTCGGCCAACTGACGGAGATCGACGTCCAGCGCCCCGTCGGGAAGCCATCGCAACAGCGGTTCGAGCCGGCGCGTGACTTCGACGGTCCCTACCAGGTCGAACAAATCCGCCGCGATCGTCTCGCCGGCCCGCGTGAGTGTATACTCGCCCTCACCGTTCGCCAGGAACCCTCGTTCGCAAAGCGCCGCTACGTTCCGGCCGATGGTCGTCCGTGAGGCGTCGAGACGCGTGCGCAACTCGCGTTCGTCGAGTCGACCGGTCCCGCGCAAAAGATCGAGAATACGAACACGGGTCCGCGAGCGCGACAGGAAGGCGATCTCGTCGATCGTCGCCTCTTCCGGTTCCGCTCCGTCGCTCATGGCCCGTGATTGGGACGTATCGTGACATCAAAGTTGCCCTCAGTATTCCCCACTCGGCACGCGCCATCCGGCGCGACAGCAACGACGGTATCATAGCGGCTATACGACCGTTTCGGACGGACTGACGGTCGATCGCGGTTCGTCGCTACTCCGAACCCCGGTACCGGAGAACATATCGCATCGGAAAGGTATTATAGCCGTCACGACTCTCCGCCGTTGGAATCGCTCGCGTCCTCTTCGGTCTCGTTCCCTTCGGCCCCGTCGTCTTCGGATTCGGCCTCCGTTTCATCTTCCTCGTCGCTCTCGTCGTCCTCCTCGTCCTCGTTTTCGTTCCCGTCGCCGCCGTCGTCCGTAGTCGTATCCTCGGAATCGGCGTCGTCGGAACCGTCCCCGTCAGCGTCGTTGCTATCCTCGTCATCACTGTTACCGTCGTCGCTGTTGCCGCCATCACTGTTGCTGTCGTCACTATCGCCGTCTTCGTCGTCTCCTTGCTCGCTGTTTTCGTCGCTTTCGGCGTCGTCCCCGCTCTCCCCATCGTCCTCGTCGTCGCCCGCGGTCGGTTCCCCGGTATCTTCATTGTCCTCGCCGTCGGAGCCGTCGTTCTCGATCGCCTCGGACGTCTCGGCCCTCTCGTCGTTCTCGGTCGTTTCCTGGATAGTCGCGGTATCCGTGTCCTCGCCGGGGCTTTCGGTCGGGTCGTCCGAGTCCGTCGGGAGCGTCTCGGCTCGTCGTTTCCGGTGTCGTCTCGGTCGTTTCCGGTGTCGTCTCGACCGTCGGATCGGTCCCATCGCGCACTTCGACGCCGTCGGTGCTACCGTCGTCGTCGGTGTCCGTGTCGAGCGGGTCGGTCTCCAGTTCGAGCTCCCGTCCGTCCGAAAGGCCGTCGCCGTCGGTATCGTTCGTCGTCGGGTCGGTCGATAGCTCCTCGATCTCCTCGGCGTCCGACAGCGTATCGCCGTCGGTATCCGCATCGGTCGGATCGGTTTCGATGTCGAGTTCCTCAGCGTCGGTGAGACCGTCCCCGTCCGTGTCGGCCTCCGTCGGGTCCGCCGGCAGTTCCTCGACCTCGTCGAAGTCGGACAGCCCGTCACCATCGGTGTCGGCGTTCACCGGGCTCGTCGGGAGCTCGCCGACCTCGCGTTCGTCACCGAGGCCGTCGCCGTCGGTATCAGGTACAGTGGGATCGGTCGGCAGGTCCTCGACCTCCGCGAGGTCGGAGAGACCATCGCCGTCGGTATCAGCCACTACTGGGTCCGTCGGGAGGGCTTCGACCTCCCGAGCGTCGCCCAGCCCGTCGTCGTCAGAGTCCGGGTTCGTCGCGTTC
>PXQR01000008.1 GCA_003021235.1 Halobacteriales archaeon QH_6_64_20
ATCGTTTCACAATTTACCGTAAATCAAGTCGCAACCAGTCGAATGAGCCTCCACGCTGCCGGAGTAGACCATCGCTGGGATCGAAATTACGGTACGTTGCTGATTGAAACCGTTCAATTAGACAGTGCCCCGGTCTGTTTCAGTTCTCGATCGGCCGACATCGTGCGTTCGGTGTCGACAGCGCCGTCGCGTCCGCACGTAGTGTTCTCGCCATCGAGTCGAAGGGGGTTTCACCGGGCTCTGCGATCGTGCGAACATGAGCACACCGGACGCCACGGAGGGCGTGGGCGCTGAGGGGACGGCGACCAGCGATACGGGAACGGAAATGAGCGGACGCGAGCGCGTCGTCGCCGTCGACGCCGAGGACGAAGAACGGGAACTCGTCGACCGTCTCGACGCCCATACCGGGAACGGGATTCGCCACCGAGCCTTTACCGTACTCGTCTACGACGAGGAGGGAAAGATCCTGCTCGCCCGCCGGAGTCCCGACAAACGGCTCTGGGATACCTTCTGGGACGGCACGGTCGCCTCCCATCCCGCTCCGGGCCAGGACCAATTAGACGCCAGCCGCCAGCGGCTGGACGAGGAGTTAGGGATCACGCCCGATCAGTACGACGACCTCCGGGAAACCGACGTCTTCGAGTACAAGCGATACTACCTCAACGAGGGCGTTGAGTACGAGGTCTGTACGGTGCTCAAAGTCACCCTGTCGGACGTCTCAATAAACCCTGATCCCGCGGAGGTCGCCGGACTGTTGTGGGTCTCCTACGAGGACCTCTACGAGCACCCAAAGCGCTACCGCCAACTACGACTCTGTCCCTGGTTCGAGATCGCAATGCGACGGGACTTCTGAAGCGCACCTTTTGCTCTGTGCTCACGGCCTTCGGCCGCTCGCTCGGCAAAATCTGCATCAAAAGCACTCCTCACTCGCGCGGTGGTCGTTCGTCGGCCCGTTCCTTCGCTCGTTCCGCTCGCTCAGTCACGGGGAACCGTTCGCTCGCCGCCTTCGGCGGCTCACTCTCGGATGCTACGGACACCGCACCAGCACCCTGATTTCGGTGTTCTCGTCGCCGTGTGGGTCGATCCGACTACGGTTCGACCATGGCGAAATCCCAACGTTGAGGCCATCGAAACCCCAATAGTCGAACGATGAGTACGCAGGAGGTCTCACGGCGACGGGCCTGGGTGATGGCCGCTCGGCCTCAGACGCTTCCGGCGGGTGCCGCGCCGGTGATCGTCGGCGTCGGCCTCGCGATCGGGTTCGATACGTTCGCTGTGCTCCCGGCGCTCGGCGCACTGGCCGGTGCCTTGCTTATCCAGATCGGGACGAACTTCGCGAACGACTACTACGACGCCGTTCGGGGCACCGACACCGCTGAGCGCGAAGGCTTTACCCGTGTGACCGCGGGCGGACTGATCGCGCCGGAAGAGGTCAAACGGGCAATGTACGCGACGTTCGCGCTCGCGATCGGTGTCGGGACGTACCTCGTCTACGTCGGGGGCGTTCCGATACTGGTGATCGGTCTCGCGAGCGTCGCGAGCGGCCTCGCGTACACCGGCGGTCCCTACCCCTTCGGCTACTACGGATTAGGCGACCTGTTCGTGTTCGTCTTCTTCGGCGTGGTCGCCGTTACCGGGACCTACTACGTGCAGGCGGCGGCGCTCGCCGGCGTCGGGTCGTTCCCACTGTGGATACCGCCCGGTACGCTACCGCTCGCGGCGGTCGTTGCGAGCCTCCCGATTGCGGGCCTCAGTACGTGTATCCTCGTCGTGAACAACATCAGAGACTTAGAGACCGACCGGCAAGCGGGCAAACGGACGCTCGCGGTACTGATGGGGTATCAGTGGAGCCGTATCGAGTTCCTGGCGCTGGTCGGCATGGCCTACGTGATCCCCTTCGCTCTCCTCGCCGACGCGCGCTTCGGGCTCGGAGTCCTCCTACCGATCGTCACGCTTCCGTACGCGATCGGGGTGTCGCGAACGGTGCTCACCGAATCGAGCGGGGAGGCGCTCAATCCCGCGCTCGAACGGGTTGGAAAGTTGCTCGCGGGTTATGCCGTGTCGTTCGCCTTGGGGCTCGCGCTATGAGTTCCACATCGATCGAAATCACGTCCTTTGCACTATCGCTCGCCCACCCGCTCGAAACCGCCCGCGGAACGATCGACGCCCGGGAGGGGTTTCTCGTCGCCGTCGAGCGAAACGGTGTACTAGGAATCGGCGAGGCGTCGCCGCTTCCCGGGTGGACCGAGTCCCACGAAGCGTGTACGGAGGCTCTGGAGCGAGCGAGAGCCGAGTACGACGAGGAAAGGCGACGTCGAGACCCGCGGGCGGCCCTCCGAGCGGCGCTCGAAACGTTCGACGCTCGCGAGACGCCCGCCGCCCGTCACGGGTTCGCGGCCGCGATCGCGGACCGTCGGGCACGGCAGGACGGACGAGCGCTCTACCGACACCTCGGCGGGACCGAACACGTCGAGCACGTGGCGGTCAACACGACGATCGGCGACGGAACTCCCGCAGAAGCCGCCAGCGCGGCCGAAGACGCGCTCGACGAGGGGTTTCAGTGTCTGAAGGTGAAAGTCGGCGCGCGCTCGATCGGAGCGGACGTCGCCCGGCTTCGGGCGATCCGAGAGGTCGCCCCGAACGCCGAAATCCGCGCGGACGCGAACGGTGCGTACTCGCTCGCGGAGGCCCGGCGGGCGCTCGCGGCGTTCGAGGGAACGGGGGATCTCGCGTACGTCGAACAGCCGCTTTCGGCCGCCGATCTGGCGGGTCACGCGGTGCTTCGCGGGGAGAGCGACCTGCGGATCGCCCTCGACGAGACGCTCTCGGAGCGCTCGATCAGCGCGGTGTGCAACGAGGGGGCAGCCGACGTCGTGATCTGTAAACCGATGGTGCTCGGCGGGCTCGATCGGGTGCGAACCGCTTCGCTACGGGCGCGAGCGGCGGGTATCGAACCGGTAGTGACGACGACGATCGACGGGGCGATCGCGCGGGCGGGTTCGACCCATCTCGCCGCGAGCCTCGCGCCGATCGTGCCCTGCGGGCTCGCGACCGCCTCCCTGCTCGAAGCGGATCTCGTGGGGGAGAACCCAGCGCCGGTAACGGGAGGTTACGCCCGCGTTCCACAGCGTCCCGGGACGGTCGAAGCGACGACGGCACGGGCGGCGATCGACAGATCGCGCTCCTGACGGTGGTCGCCGGACTCTCGCCGAACGTCCCGCCGGTCGCGCGTCGGTGCCGGAATCGGAGCCGGGAGAACGGGCGGGACGGGACCGGGAAGCCGAAGACCGGGTCGGTAGTCAGGACCCGGGACCGGTGTTCGAGGAGGGGTGTCGATCGTGACCCGGCGACCGGCGGACGCTCACACGGCCGTCGCCGTAGACGAACACGACGTGGCCGACGTACTCGAATCGCAGGCAGGTATCGGGCGAGGGGCGACCCGTCGGTCCGTGGACGAACAGATCGTCGAGCGCATCGAGATCGAGACGGACAGCCTCGCGGAGCGGCGGCAGTTCGAGGGGGTCCTCGTCCGTCGCGTGCGCGATCGCCTTGATTATCGTCACGGTGATCGGTTCCGAGCCGTCGACGTCGTGGTGTGCGCGGTGGATCTCGCGGCCGCCGGCCGGCTCGCGCGAGTTCGTCTTTTCCATCACGCCACCGTCCCGAACGGACGACCCACGGAGCTCGCCGGTAGCGGGCGGATCCCAGCGACGAGCGCGCCGGTGGTCGTCGGTCGTCCGTCGTTCGTTCGCGGCGTCCGTACCGCGGTCGTTGCCTGTTCGCTCCCGTCCCGTATCCGATCGCATCGGAGGGCCCCCTCCCGCCACGGCTTTAGGGCGGCACGTCCTGTGTCGGGTATCATACGGGCATCTCCTGTCCGGGAATTGTGGTATCACCGATTAGTTATAAAGGGTCTACGCCGTGACCCGTTCGATTAATGCGAGGCTCCATCACGAGAAGGTGTGACCCTCCCTCCCGATCCCGCGTGAGGGTAGGAGACACGTCCGGGATCGGGTAGCGAACGGAGGTCGAAGGTGTGTCGGAGGGGTTCAGGACCGCTTCGCCCGCCTATGGGGAGGCTGACCGGCCGAAGCGATCGCGTAGAAACCGTCAACCCTCTCGGGACCCTTTCCCCAGCCGATGGCAGACTGGCTCGCCGCTCGCGTTCGTGCCTCGCCCGACGCGACGGCGCTGATCGACGCCGGATCGGAAGCGCGCCTGACCTATGGCGACCTCGACGAGCGGGCGGGGCGGGTAGCGGCGGGGTTGGCGGCACACGGGATCGGCGCGGGTGATCGCGTCGGGAGCGTTCTCGGCGTAGGGCCGGCGGCCGTCTCGTTCGTACACGCGGTCTCGCGCCTCGGGGCGGTGCTCGTTCCCCTCTCGCCTCGGCTGACGGCGGGCGAAATAGGGGCTCGAACACGGCGGGCGGACTGTAAGGTTCTCGTCCACGACGGAAGCGCCGATGTCGAGGCGAGCACGATCGACGGGACCGTCCGCCTCGTCGCGCTCGACGCGCTCGACACGTCCGAGGAGAGCTCCGCCAAGGAACGTGGCGGGACGACCGCCGAAACCGGGAACGAACGGAACAGTGAGTCGTCGATCGGCGAAACACCAGCGAACGGGACGTCGACGAACGGAGTATCGACCGGGTTCGACGACCCACTCGTACTGCTTTTTACGTCGGGGACGACCGGCCGGCCCAAGGCCGTGGTGCTGACCGTGGGCAACGTGCTCGCGAGTGCGGGTGCCTCGGCGGTTCGACTGGGGGTGCTCCCCGGGGACCGGTGGTTGCTCGCGCTCTCGACGGGGAGCATGGGCGGACTCGCGCCGATCTACCGGGCAGTGCTCTACGGGACGACGCTCGTCCTCCAGCGAGGATTCGACGCCCGGAGGACGATCGGGGCGCTTTCGACCTACGACTGTACGGGGATCTCGCTCGTGCCGACGATGCTCTCGCGAGTCCTCAACGTCGTCGAACCGGACGAGGAGGGAGGCAGGGAGTGCGGAAGCGACGACGGCGACCGAAAGGAGTACGACGGTGAAGGAGAGTACGAGGGCGGGTTTCCGGCCTCGGTACGATGTGTGCTCCTGGGCGGAGCACCCGCTTCGCGCGAACTCGTCGAACGCTGTCGAGCGGGTGACGTCCCGGTACACCCGACCTACGGCATGACCGAGACGGCCTCCCAGGTCGCGACCGCCCGCCCCGACGAGGCGTTTTCGAACCCGGGAACCGTCGGTCGGCCGCTCGTGGGAACGACGGTGGTCGCCGTCGAGGACGGGTCGGTTCTCGATCCCGGAGAGCGGGGCGAACTGGTCGTTAACGGACCGACCGTAACCCCGGGCTACTACGACGACCGGGAAGCGACCGACGAAGCCTTCTCCGGACACGGCTTTCACACGGGGGACCTGGGGTACGTCGACGACGACGGACGGGTGTGGGTCACGGGACGGCTCGACGATCGGATCGTCACCGGCGGACAGACGGTCGATCCCGAGGAAGTGAGCAGGGCGCTCCGCGAGCACCCAGCCGTTCACGAGGCGGCGGTGGCCGGACTCGACGACGCGGAGTGGGGCGAGCGGATCGGGGCACTGGTCGTTCCGGGAGGGCCCGGTACCGCCGAGACGAGCGAGCGAGGGGTGAGCGAGGGAGACCTCGATGCCCACTGTCGTGAGCGTCTCGCAGGCTACAAGCTCCCGCGAACGATCGCCGTTGCCCACGAGCTCCCGCGGACGGAATCGGGGACGATAGACCGAAACGCGGTGAAGGCACGGCTCCGAGCCACCGACGCGGGCTGAAAGCGGACTCGAGCGCGACGAAGCGACACGATCGTCCGGCGAGAACCCGAAGAACCCAAAGAGCAGATTTAAACTGGCTGCGGCCTCTTCGCTGGGTATGAGCATGGCAACCGCCGAGGAGGATCTCTCCGCGGACGAGCGTGCCGGCCTCGCGCTCGTTCGCGAGTCGGGCGGTATTCACCAGAGCGACTTCTGGAAGGAACTCGACGTGAACTCCAGGAAGGGAAGCCGGATCGTAGAGTCCTTGCTCGAAAAAGGGTTCGTTGAGCGCGAGGACACCGTCTACAATGGTCACAACACCTACTACATTACCCTGCCTGCCCGCGACCGGGATTTCTCCCTGCTTCTGGCCGGCGACATGCTCTCTCCGTTTATCGGCGACGACATCACGCCCCGTTCGGACTCCTTTTCGCGCTGGATCATGAACCTCGCCTACGAGGAGTACAACGACATCTGAACCGACGGCGGACTACTCGCTACCGGCGGAGATCCCAGTATCCGACCGTTATCGGCACAACAACACTCCGACCGGCGTTGTGAACGGATTCGGCGCTTCGGTTCGTACCCGACTAGCCACACCGTACCAGTGTTCCAGGCCGTGTCTGACTGAAATTTAAGTGCTGTAATACGAACGGTGTTCGCGGCCATGGAGCGACATGGAGCGACATGGCTACGGAGAGGAGAGAACGGCGCACGGTTCCCGCTGGCTGACGCGGCTGCCGACGGCGCGAGGGTCGGCAAGCGACACGGCCCGAACGTGTGCTTGCCGACCCGTATCGCACCGACAGTACCCGCGGGCGACCGTCCCCGGCGGATCGACGACGCCGACCGACGGCGATACGCCCTCGATACGCTCGACGCGTTCGACGTCGCCGGTAGCTCGGACGTTCCCCCGTCGCGTCAGAACCCGGCCGAACGCCGGCGCTCGAACGCACCGACCGCGCTCAACAGCGGCGCGAGCGCGTCCGCCGCGTCCGTGGTAGCGACGACACGACGTCGGCGATCGACCTCGACGACGCCCGCTCGTTCGAGGAGCGGTAGGTGGACGTGGATTAGTCCGATATGGCGATCGAGGCGTGAGGGCTCGGTCGACGCGTCGGTTGGGGCTGACGGCCCGGACGCTCGGTAGAGGCGATCGGCCAGTTCCGCGATGGCGACGGCGTCGGGTTCGTCGAGCAGGCATCGAAGCGTGCGGCGGCGCGGGCCGGCGTCGAGCACGCGAAGCGCCGTGTCGAGCGGGAGGTCGGGCGTGCGATCGCGTATCATATGGGGAAACGTGCTACCGTCACTGTATATATGGTTTCACGTCCGTCGAAGCGCGAGTTGGCTCCGTAAGCCCGCTCGCCGGCTCTCGGTGCCACAAAGCTTATATCGACAATTAGCACCTGTCCGACAGGTACGGCCGGCGGAGAGTGGACGCTCGATCAGTCCGATGCGGAGACGACGTGGCCAGTCGCGTAGGGACCCGTTTCGGGTACCGGCGAGCGGAGGAGGGCCGTGGCTCGACTGCCGTTTCGAGCGAGTTCCACCCGGTACCGGGTTCCGTTGCGCGAAACGTAGATCCCCGACTCGGTCGCCGCCTCGGGGTTTCGCTGGCGGAACGCGGCGAACTCGTCGAACGGCGTGTGGGTAAACGATTCCTTGATTCCGAGCGGGCCTTTCCAGTAGGGATCGGAGCGTCCGCGCTCGATCGCCGTCGTCGTGTACGGAAAGCGCCGCTCGGAGAGGTCGGTGGCGTTCACCGTCGGACCGTTTGCCTCCACCGCCGTTGCGCTCACGTAGTAGGGATCCCCGCTTCGCAGGTAGCTCGGCAGTGCTCCGAGCGCGAGCAGTAGGACGACTACCAGTAGGAGACCGAGCAGGAAGTTCCGCGTGATCCGGCGCACGGTCTACGGGACCCGTCCGCCGTTCGGGTCGTTTCGAGCGTCCCACGCGCCCGGATCGGCGTTCATCAGGATCGGGGTCGGGGTCGACGTCACTGTTCGTTGCCTCCCGGCTCGTCGTTGTGCTTCCCCTCACTGTGGGTCTCGCCCCTACCCTCGTCCTTGCCCTCGCGCTCGACGGAAACCCCGGTCCCGTTCGAATCGCCGTCATTGTCGGTCTCACCGTTCTCGCTCGTGTCGGTCTCGGTTCCGTGCGTCGACGTCCCTTCGTCGGGTTCCCTGTCGGTTCCGTCGCGCATCCGTTCGGTCAGTTCGCGGGCCTCCGCGAGGACCGCCGCGACGTCCCGCTCGTCCCCGCTATCCCCGACGCCAGGATCGATACCGGCGCTCCTGTGGCTCCGAGCTTGGGGGTCGTCGCTCATCGAACGGGAACCGGGCCGACCGCCGCCCCGGTCGCGGTGCTCGCTCGCGTGCTGGCGGTCGTGATCGTGACCGTGACCGTGGTCGCTCGTCTCATCGACTGCCCCGCTCTCCTCGCTCCCGTCGGTCGTGTCCTCGACCGATCGAGGGAACTCGATCTCGGACGCCTCGTCGACCACTCGACTCGCGAGGTCGTCCTCGCCGGCGTCCTCCCAGCTCGGCGCGTGGTCGGCGAGCCACGCCTCGTGGGCATCGCCGTGTATCATGGCGGTGAACGCGAGGTGGTTCGCGAGGTGGCGGCCGTCGGCCTGTGGCGTCTCACAGACCGGACACGCGTATCCCATGGATCCCATGAGAACGCCCCGGCGCAAAGCGGTTTCGCGTTCGTCCCCACCCCCTCGCCGCCGGACTCCGAGCGCGATCGCCGGCCCGGTCCGGGTCGGGTCCCATCGGTTCCCGTCGATGCCGTTCGATGCCTTCGGTCGTCGCCGTCAGATCGGCGTGACGTCCTTGACCATCACGAGGGCGTCCTCACCGTTCCGGTAGTACCGAGGGCTCGTGCGACGGTGTTCGAAGCCGAAGGCCCGATACAGCGAGATGGCGGCGTCGTTTCCAGCCCTGACTTCGAGTTTCACCGAGCCCGCGCCGCGACCCGAGAGCGCCGACAGACCACGACCGAGCAACGCCGCACCGAGTCCCCGACCGCGGTAGTCGGGATGGACGGCGATGTCCTTGATGTGGCCGATCTCCCGACCACCGTTGGGAACGACGTCGCCGATCACGTAGCCGACGACTTCCTCCGTCCCGCCGACGTCGCCGGAGTCGGCGACGAGAAACCCCCGTCGCCCCAGGAAGTGCTCGAAGGCACCGTAGGGCCACGGTTGGGCGAAGGAGGCTCGCTCGATCCGGGAGATCGACAGCAGATCCGCCCGCGTGGCCTCGCGGATCCGTGCCGGCACGCTCGCGTCGCTGGCGCTCGTCGTCACGAGCCGTCGTAGGACCTCCACCGGTATAGCTACACTGGCGCCAGGCCTGCCGGCCGCGAACCACCGGTCGCTGGCCGCCGACTGTCGATCGCGGACGAGCACCGTCGGTGACTCCCCGCTGTCGAGGGACGGATATTCGCTCGTCGGACTCCTACGCGTCGTCACCGGGGCCGCCGGGGCCGCCGTCGCCCAAGTACGCGTCGACCGTCAGGACTCCCGTCACCAGTATCAGGTCCTTGAAGATGTAGACGCCCTCGAACGTCGGCTCGAACGGCATCGTCGCGAAGACTTCCGAGGGTGCGAACACGACCGGAAGCATCGTCACGCCGACGTAGCCCACACAGAGGTACGCCGCGGCGTGTGTCGCCCGGGATCCAGGAATCAGCAGGTACAATCCGATCGCGAGCTCCAGTACGCCGAGAAGCGGGATAAAGACGCTATCGGCGATCAGCGAGTTCGGAACGACCGACGCGACCCATTGGCCCGGCGTCGGCGAGGCAGAGACCATCAGCATCCCCGACCAGACGAAGACGAGCCCCAAGCCCATGTGTAATGAGCCGACGGTGACACGGCTCGACATCGCTCGCAGCACGCGCCGTCCGGTCGCGAGCACCCCCTCGATTCGTTTTCGGAGTCCGGTCGCGGGCGACCCCGTGAGCCGAAACCGTCGCGTTCGTGATCGCTCGAACAGCGGTTCCGAATCGAGCGAGACGACGGCGAGCCCCGCGGTTGCGAGGGCGAAGTTCTTGATAATGTACAGCCCCGGTGCCGACGGGACGAGCGGCCACCAGTGGAACGTTTCGGTCGGGATAACGAACAGCGGCGTGAACGTCGACGCCATCTGGACGCACATACAGGCGACGGCTACCCGTACCGTCCGTTTCCAGAGCAAGCCCAGACCGACGAGCGCTTCCCACCAGCCGAGCGCCTGGAAGAACAGTCGAAACGAGATCAACTCGTTCAGGATCGGCGTGCTCGCGAGGGTCGGCCGAACGACCTGGTCGGCCGGCGAGATGGCCAAAGGCTTGGTGATCCCGAACCAGAAGAAGACGAACGCGAGCGAGTACCGTAGTGCCCGAGCACCGTGTCGTCGTTCCCACTTTCTGAACCGTGCGTCGATCGCTCGTCCCATACGCCGCACCCCGTAGTAGGCGTCGACGGCTCGATAGAGGTGGTCTCCCCCTGTCTCCGTGGCGTCTCCGTGTGACATGGATTATATCACCAGGTCACACGAAGCCGAGCGCACGTCGATCGGTTCGTAAGCCGATCTCCGAGCGTCCGTATCCCCCGTTCCCTCCACCTTCCGTTGCATCCGTGCCGGATCGGCCGGCGTGCATCGCTTCGCGGCATTGACGTCTCACGGGACCCGGGAACGCATAATAAACCGTCCACAGTGTTCCGGCGAGTTGCGGACGGTTGCGAGCCGAAGATACGGGACGATTCGAACCAGTTGCGTACGTTTTCGTTCCTTTCGACGAGTAGGAAGGGGTTTCACCGGGTCCGCGCCGAGTGCGGAGACACGCACACATCAGCGAAATACGGAAGTAGGAAACGACGAGGTTCGACTCGCTGATCGGTACGCCGAACACCTGAAGACAGGACGGGACGGGGCGAGACGAGGCCCGTCTCGAACGCCGGACGAACTCGCAGTTCCGCAACGACTGATGGCGTATAACCGACGATTAAATTCCGATCGGTGGACCGAGGCGAACGACACGGCTACGACGGACGGCAAGGTCAGCAGTGTTGTCGGCTACCGAGCCATGGCACGGGAGTGTAGCGCGAGTCGCCGAAGAGAAAGAGCGGTCGATGACGCGGGACGCCGGACCGGAGTTCGAGCGCGGCCCGCTCGGTGCGATCGTTCAGCGCGAGATCTCGAAGGCGTCGTCGTTCTCTTCGAGCGGGACGACAGCGGCGATGTCGCTTGGCCGGTCGAACGGCGGGGTAAAGTCGGTCTCGCCGAAGTCGTACGCTGCGTCGTGGATGTCCTCGTTTTCGAACAGGTCCCACTCTTCGTTGTCGTTCCCGTCGATGTGCATCAACGCGAGCAGTGCCTCGGGGTCTTCGAGGCGGTGCTGGTCGCTATCGGCGACGGGCATCAGGTCATCGTCCGCGTAGATGTGGACCTTCACTTCGTCGTAGATGCCGGGTTCGAGGTACTCCGAGAAACCGATGATCGTCTGAGCGGGAAACTGCGGCGCGCCGTTCTCGCGGTTGATATAGTAGAACGTCTCGCCGTCGATCTCGGTCTCTAACTGGTGGATCGACAGGAAGCCGGCCGTGGGAACGACGACGTCCTCGGCGACGACGTACGTGCCATCGGTGACTTGCGCTTCGAAGCGCACCGAGGCTTCCTCGCCGACGTCCTCCTCGGCCTCAGCCGGCGTCGGGGCTTCGAGATCACCGTCGCCGTCCTCGTCCTCGTGATCTCCATCGGCGTCGTAGGTGTCGTCGTCCTCGTCCTCGTCGTCGGCTTCGGACTTCCCGCTCGTGACACCGGCTAGCGCGAGCGCCGCACTCGCGCTGCCGACCGTCTGTAGTACGCGACGACGAGGGGCCGTGTACCAGCTCTCGTCGTTGCTCTCTCGTTCGATACCCCTCTCTCCCTCTCGTTGCGTGTCGTCTGACATGGGGATTCTCCAGAGCGTTACCTGAAGCACTGCCGCATTGCACTACCTCCCAGCTAAGCACCGGGCGCTTGCGTCTTTTGCTTCAGATACCAACACTCCGTATAGTAGTTCACGCTCTAGTATATAAATTTGGGCGGTTCGAGATCCGGGGCGCTCTTAGGGCGTCGGAAGTACCGTCCATCGTTGGGTGCGGGGCTGTTCGTCAGACGGGGGTGAACCACTCGTCGTGGTCGTCGGTGCGTCGCTCGACCAGATCGAAAAAGGCCGACTGGATCTCCTCGGTGACCGGGCCACGAGTGCCCGAACCGATCTCGATGTCGTCGACCGCCCTGATCGGGGTGACTTCCGCCGCCGTCCCCGTGAAGAACAGCTCGTCGGCGGTATAGAGTTCCCCGCGACTGATGACGGCCTGGTCGTTGACCTCGTAGCCGAGTTCACGCGCGAGCGTAACGGCGGTTTGGCGGGTGATACCGTCGAGGATGCTCTGGGCGAGTCCCGGGGTGTGGATCTCCCCGTCACGTACGAGAAAGAGGTTCTCGCCCGGTCCCTCGGCGACGTTACCCTCCTTGTTCAACACGACGGCTTCCGCGTAGCCGTTGCGCCGGGCCTCCTCGCCGGCGAGAAGGGAGTTGACGTACAGCCCCGTAGTCTTCGACGTGGTGGGGATCTGACTGGAGGCGTGTTTGCGCCACGAGGAAACCATGACCTCGACGCCCTCTTCGACGGCTTCCTCGCCGAGATACGTACCCCACGGCCAGACGGCGATGGCGACCCGGGTGGGACAGCCCTCGGGACTCACGCCCAGCGAATCGTAGCCGAAGAAGGCGATCGGCCGGATGTAACACGACTCGAACCCCTGAGAACGGATCAGTTCGAGCGTCGCCTCGGTGAGTTCCTCGCGCGAGTGATCGATCTCCAGGTCGTAGGTCTTCGCCGAGTCGAACAGGCGACCTAAGTGTTCGTCCCAGCGAAAGAGCGCCGGCCCCTCCTCGGTATCGTAACAGCGCGCGCCCTCGAAGACCCCGGTGCCGTAGTGCAGTCCGTGACTGAGGACGTGGATTTGTGCGTCGTCCCAGTCGACGAATTCGCCGTCCATCCAGATCGTCTCGACGTCCATCTCCGCGAAGCTCATACTCCCCCGTAGGACGGGGTGGATATGACTGTTGGCGATCGGATAGCCACAGGAGATCGGTCGGACGACCGTCGATGGGGTAGCCCGCTCGGAAGACAGGGTGTGTGTCGGTTTCAGATACCGACCACCGAGACCGTAAGGAACGCGAGGATAACGAGCGTCTCGTCGTCCTCGGAGGTTACTCCACCGCAATAGGGCCGATTTCCTGATCGGGAACGTCCGCTCCGAGCGCGTGTTATTGTCCGGAGGTCGTCGACGTCGTCGTATACCCGAGGCACCACTCGTAATTCTCGCGAGTTCGGATCCGTACGGTACGTGGTTTTGCACACCAGGGGCTAAAGGCCGTGCTAATCGGCCGACTCATCATCCGAAACCGGCACACTGTTCGCCACGTTCCTGCCAGTCACGAGCCCTGATATAGTCGAATCCCGATCGTTTCGATACGACGTTATACGGTGTCGCAACCGATCGGTGTGCAACCCCGCGTGAGCGTCCCCTACGTATCCGAGGTATGCACGTCCACCGACTTGACGACGACTTCCTCTCTCCCCTCGCCGGCGCTGAGGGCCCCGACGTAGATCGCCGCGTTCGTCCCGCCATCGATGGTGGTTCCGTCGGCTCCGTTCACGTCGCCGGCCTTCAACTCGCCCAGCGTCGCGGCGGCCCCCTCCTCCGCGACGTGAAAGAGCGGGAACTCGGTGCTGTCGTCGACCGTGACTGTCCCGCCTGCCGGGAGGGCAGTGAGGCCTTCGCTGTCGCCGCCGAAGCCGACCCAGGCGTCCGTGGAGTCCTCCGGATCCTTCCACTCGAAGAACTCGCCGTTGTCGTCGGCGTCTAGATACACTGCCACGGCGAGCAATGCCCCCGAGTCCCGCTGGGTCCGGACCACCTCCGACTCGATCGTCACGTCGTCGAGGTCACCGAGCGGCCCGACGTGCACGTCGAATCCGGCGTTGGCGTTCGCCGGGAGGTTCTCGACGAGACATCGCACCTCGCCACCGGATGCCGGCTCCGCCAGCCATCGGCTCTCGCCCTCGCTGCGGTCGAAGGGGTTCTGCGAACGGGCCCACGTGTCGGGTTTCGTCGGGAACGGGAACCGCGCGTAGTGTCCGTTGTCGTTGATCTCCGACACGAGGGTGTCTCGATCATCACCACTCTCCATACCGACGACGAGCTGGGAAGCGATTTCGAGTACTTCGTCCATCGTGCGGGCGGGATCGAAGCTGTTGGGGTAGGGATTGCTCACGTCGAGCACCCGGAAGTAGCTGGTGTGGCGCGCTTCGACGCTGTGAATCGAGAGGGCGGCGGCCAGCACGTCGTCGTTTTCGATCAGCGGGGCCGCGCCGGCGTACGCGGAGACACCGACGGCTTCGATCTGAGCGGAGAGCCCGGCGAACTCCTCGATCGAGTCGTAGGGGAACTCGTACTCGCCTGCTTCGACGGGCGTGCTACCGAGGTCATCGATGGTCCGTGTGAGCGCCTCGACGTGGGCCTCCTCGTGGTCCCGAACCGCCTGGATGAACTGGTAGGTCGAGTAGCGAAGCGAATCGTTCGCGAAGATCGCCGCGACGTCCGAGCGCTCGACGTCGTGCTCGGAGTATTCGTCCAGGAACTCGTTGTAGTACGCCGCTTCGAGGTGTTCGAGCGTCAGCGCGAAGTTGAGAACGTCGATATCCGAGACCTCCTCGTCGCCGTCGTCGCCGTCGCTACCGGACCCGCCCTCGGTACTGCTGGCCGCCGCAGTGCCGGACCCGAATGCCGACAGAGTCAGTGCCCCGCCGCCGATGGTCGCTGTATTGGTCAGGAACGAGCGCCGCGAACTCAGGTGCTCGCTCACACGCCCGACGAGTTCTGTGTGACTTTCCTCATTGCACGGTGTTGTGTCACTAAGTGACATGAATTGTGGGAGCGTTCGTAGACGGATGAAACCGGAAGCTAGACACCTAGCGGCGCGGAGACGAGCACGGGAGCGGACGCTCCAGTCATGACTCGATTCGAGGCGCTCGGTGGCCCGCGAACCGTACTCGACCTCAGCCTGAACCATCGATCCCGAGTCGTCGCTTCATGGCTTCCTGCCCCGTCGTCTCCTCGCGTGCGAGTTCCTCCTCGGTCGCCTCGATGTCCTCTAACGTCTCGGCGGAAGGCGCAGGCGCGACGGTCGCCCATCACCCGACGGCGTTCGAGCCGGCGTTCTTGCGATCGACGAGGCCTTCGTCGCGCGTTCGCTTGAGCCGGTAGGTAATCGCCTGTGGGGTAGCGTCGGAGCGTTCGGCGATCTCGGGAGCGATTGAGAACGGTTCGTCACTCCTGTCGAACAGCTCGAGAACCTCCCGATCGCTTCCTTGCTCGGCGAATCGACCCGACTCGTCGCGCGATCGGTTGCTCGTACGGTTGAGTCGGACAGCTCTTCCTTGACCGTTTTCTGCGTGCTAAACCCTCGACCATCGCTCGACGAGACGTATATCGCTCTTAGTCGAGGGATTCTCGGTCATACGTTCGGTCCGGCTCGGTTCACTGCCTGCCAGGAGAGCAACAGAACCCTCGCGCGCTCTACTCGTGGCCGAGAACGGTCATCGGCTCGTAGGGCTCCTCGAGGTACTCGACGTCGCTGTCGGAAAGGTCGAGTTCGAGGGCTTCGACGGCGTCCTCCAGATGCGAGACGTCCGTCGTGCCGTAGATCGGCACCGTACCCTTCGAGAGGAGCCAGGCGAGGCCGACTTGTGCCATCGAGACTCCCATCTCGTCGGCGAACTCCCCGACTCGGTCGTTGATCTCCTCGCTCTGGGGCGAGCCGTAGCGTTCCTCGGTCCGCTCGCTCATGCGCATCTCGTCGCTGTCCTCGTGGGGGCGAGCGAGGTAGCCACCGGCGAGCGGGCTCCAGGGGATCACGCCGACGTTCTCCTCGTCGCACAACGGGAGCATCTCGCGCTCTTCCTCGCGGTAGACGAGGTTGTAGTGGTTTTGCATCGTCGCGAAGCGCTCTAGTCCGAGCGCGTCGCTCGTGTGGAGGGCATCGGCGAACTGATAGGCCCACATCGAACTCGCGCCGATATACCTGACTTTCCCTCGTCGAACGGCGTCGTCGAGTGCGCCGAGAGTCGCCTCGATCGGCGTCTCGGGGTCGAAGCGGTGGATCTGGTAGAGATCGACGGTTTCCATGCCGAGCCGGTCTAAGGAGTCGTCGAGTTCCTGTTCGATCGTCTTTCGTGAGAGTCCCCCGGAGTTCGGGTCCTCCTCGCGCATCTGGCCCCACACCTTGGTAGCGACGACCTGTTCGTCGCGATCGTACTCCGACAGCGCGTTGCCGAGGAGCTCCTCGCTTTCGCCATAGGAGTAGATGTTCGCAGTGTCGAAGAAGTTGATTCCCAACTCGATCGCCCGATCGATAACCTCGGTGGCTTCGGGTTCGTCAACGGTCCAGTCGAAGGTCTCGCCGCTGTCCGACCCGCCAAAGCCCATACATCCGAGACAGATCCGACTGACTTCCATGCCCGTGTCGCCCAGCGTCGTGTACTCCACACCGGGCGATCGAGGAGCGGCCGCATAACCCTTTCACCGCCCGGCGGCGCTTCCTTCACACGCCGCTCACCGTGTTTGCCGTGCTTGTCGTGCTTATTGCGTTCGCCGCGCCGGTCGCGTTCGCCGTAGCCGTCGTGTCCGTCGCGTTCGTAGCGTTCTCCCGTGGGTACCGGAATCGCATCCGGTAGTGACGCCGATCGGAGGTCTGCCGGACGGTCGCACGTAGGTCGCGACCTTGCTATCGGGATGGGTGAGCCTGATCCAGGAGGCGACCGTGTTCGCGTAGAAGTACGCGATCGTCCGTGCTCGTGGCCTGGGCGCGGCGACGGCGGGCGGGCCGGGTCGTCGCGGGATCCCGGCGATGGCGATCACCGAGCGGGGCGGGAGGCCCCCTTCTTCGTAGGTGTTCGCCGCGGCAGGTAACGCCTCGCTCGCGACGTCGCCGGCGCGCTCCCAATCGTCGTAGGGATAGACCAGCGGCGAAACCCAAACGAGCGAAAGAACGACGAGCCCGGTTAGACAGAAGACGGCGGCCGTTCCGAGGCTCGATACCGAGATCGAACTCCGATCAGTAGTACGTAGATCTCGGCCGGTCGTGACGACGAGAAGCGAAAGGACCGTCGCCGTCGGGACGAGCGCGACGTAGCCGCTACGAAGCGAATACCGACCGAACCCGACGAAGATCGCTCCTAAGACGACCAACCACGCGATCGAGATCGCCGCGAGCCGACCCGGATCGGACCCCAGGAGAGTCCCGTAGTCGTCGACCCGCACGAACGCGTAGACGAATAAGGCGAGTGTGACGGGAGCGAGAACGTACAGCACGTTCGGCACGAACTGGAAATCGGCTGAGAGCAGCCAGTCGGCGAGGTCGACCGGATAGACGAGGCTGAGCAGGTACTTGCTGACGATGACGAGTAGTGGCTCGTGTACCTTCCAGGGCCCACCCCGATAGCCCCCGAGGCCGCCGAGGACCCGGAATCGCCACCACAGGTACGCGAACGTGACGATCGAATACGGGATCGTGATCTTCAGGCCCCGCCATAGCGTCCGCGGGACGCTGTATCCCCGGTCGTAGGCGACGAGCAGGAACCACGCCCCGACGAGCGGCGGGGCGAGTACCCCGACCTCCTTTGCGCCGACCGCGAGCAGATAGGAAAGTATCGAGCCGGCGAGCAGACCCCATCGGCGCGGTCGAGAGCGGGTCGTCGACATCGCGCTGATGAAGAACAACAACGATCCGAGCACGAAGATCACCGCGAGCACGTCGTGGCGGCGGGCGGGGGTGGGCACGACCTCGGCAGTGATCGGGTGGATCGCGAGTAAACAGCCCGCGAGCACACCGACGAGGGTGTCCTTTGCGACCCGGCGAACGAACGCGAAGGTAAGCACGGCCGCCGTCGCGTGCAACAGCAGATCGGTGAGGTGATAGCCGAACGGATCGAGCCCCCAGAGCGCGAAGTCGAGAGCATACGAGAGGTTCGAGATCGGCCGGTAGAACAGGGCAACGATAATGGAAAAGTTCGTCCCGTACATGAGCGGGCTGGTGAAGACCTGTGTGGCTTCCTCGACGGTTCGCATCCGGCTCTTTTCGATGAGCGTGAGGGTGTCGCCGCCGGTGAACCAGTAGGAAAGGACTTCGTAGTGGGCGAGCACGGCGACACAGAAGACGACCCCGGCGGCGACGAGCGTCACGAGGGTCGCCGATCCGCCGTCTCTCGTCGTGGGGGACACGTATGCACGAGCGAACAGGCCTACCTTACTCTTTCGCCCGCGATCGCAGGGCGAACCTACCGCTGGGCGTGCGCGTGTATGACACGCCGGCGAAGGTTTTTGCCCGTACCGCTCGCTTATATCGGTATGAGCGCCGACCGTGCCGTTCTCGAACGCGCGCTCGAAGTCGGCGAGCGCGAGAACGGTAGCGTCGAGTTCAAAGAGCGCTTGACGAAGGAGATCCACCTGGCCGACGGCCGCCTCGAAAGCCTCGCCGCCCAGTTGCGCCATCGCGTGCTTTCGGGCGAGGGCGAAGCGACCTACGTCGTCGGCGTCACCGACGACGGGGGTATCGCGGGCATCGATTCCTCGGAGTTCTCCGAGTCGATGGACGTGCTCTCCTTGCTCGCCGAGGAAGCCGGTGCCCACATCGAAAACGTCGAGACCTGGGGCGCGAAGGGAGGACTCGTTGGCGTCGCAACGATTCAGGAAGGGGCTATCCTAGGGTCCGAGGACGATCACGTCGTTATCGGCACTGCGGGCCACGTCGACCACGGCAAAAGCACTCTGGTGGGGTCGCTCGTCACCGGCCAGCTCGACGACGGCGAAGGGGGCACTCGTGGGTATCTCGACGTCCAGCCCCACGAGGTCGAACGCGGCCTCTCGGCCGATCTGTCCTACGCAGTCTATGGCTTCGACGGCGAGGGACCGCTCCGCATGGACAACCCCCACCGCAAGGCCGACCGTGCCGGAATCGTCGAGCAAGCCGATCGGCTGGTATCGTTCGTCGATACCGTGGGCCACGAACCTTGGCTCCGGACCACCATTCGGGGACTCGTCGGCCAAAAGCTCGATTACGGCCTGCTGACGGTGGCCGCGGACGACGGCCCGACGAAGACCACTCGCGAGCATCTGGGAGTCCTGCTCGCGACCGACCTCCCGACGATCGTCGCTATCACCAAGACCGACATGGTCGACGGATCGCGAGTGGACGACGTCGAGGCCGACGTCGAGCGACTGCTCCGGGAAGTCGGGAAGACCCCGCTCCCGGTCGAACGCCACGGTACGGACGTCGCCTGCGAGGAGATCGGCGATACCGTGGTGCCGCTCCTACGGACGAGTGCCGTTACCGGCGCGGGGCTCGACACGCTCGACGAACTGTTCGAGCGACTGCCCAAAACCGGCACCGAGACCGGCCCCTTTGCGATGTACGTCGATCGCACCTACAATGTCACCGGGGTCGGCGCGGTCGCCTCGGGTACCGTGAAATCCGGGACGGTCGAGGCCGGCGACGAACTCCTGTGCGGACCCTTCCGGGACGGTTCCTTTCGCGAGATCGAGGCCCGCTCGATCGAGATGCATTATCACCGCGTCGACCGGGCAACGGCGGGCCGGATCGTCGGGATCGCGCTCAAAGGCGTCCGGGAAACGGCCGTCGAGCGCGGGATGGCCCTGCTCCCCCGCGAAAGTGATCCGACCGCAGTACGCGAATTCGACGCGGAGGTGATGGTCTTGAACCATCCCACCCGGATCGACAGCGGCTACGAACCCGTCGTCCATCTGGAGACCGTCAGCGAAGCCGCCGCCTTTTACCCGGAGGGCGGCCAGCTCCTGCCCGGCGATACCGGCTCGGTGCGCGTGCGATTCAAGTTCCGACCGTACCTGGTTCGTGAGGGCCAGCGGTTCGTCTTTCGCGAGGGCCAATCGAAGGGTGTCGGCACCGTCACTGACGTAACGCCCGTCGAATAGCACGGCAACGACCGAGGCGAAACGCCGATGACGCGATTGCCAGCGACGTTGGTCCACCTCCTCAATCGATCAATACGTAACCACTACCGACTCGTTCCACGAGCCCGAACCACACCGCCCAGCCGAGGATTCGATCCACTCGTTCGCCCCAGATCGCCTCGGGATCGGGATATCGATACCGTTCCCACTGCGGGACGTGTTCAGCGAACCGTTCGGTCACTGCATCGGCGGAGAGCGGCTCCGTCGCCTCATCGAGAATCGTGAGGACTTCCCGCACGCCGTACACTCGCTCGCGGAAAGCGGTGGCGAGGGCCTCGCAAGCTGGGGTCTCGCGCCGGCGTCTAAAACCCGCGTTGGTCTCTACGGCGAGGCCGAGCGCCCGGAGAAAGGTGAGCCACTCCCGGGCGGCGTCGCGCGCCGGAAGCGAGAGTCGATCGAGCAGCCGCGCACAGCACTCCGCTTCGCTCGCGGGCACCAACGGGATCGCCCGCCTCGCCCGTTCGAGGACGTTCGCGTCGCCGTCGTTTCCGACGTCCTCGTCGCATGCGATACCGTCGTCCGCATCGTCCGTGTCGTCCGTCGGCGGTTCGGGAACGATCTTGAATCTCATCGGGATTCGGTGTCGTTGCGATCCGAGATAGTGCGGTGTGAGTGGGGGAAAGGATGGTCACGCCAACTCGAAGCTCTCGGCGAGGACGGCCTCGTCGGTATCCCCGTAGACGTGTGTCGGGCCGTCGATCTCGTCGATCGTGACCTCTGCCGGGGCGAAAAAGCCCTCGGGGACGTCCGAAAAGTCCCAGTCGGCCGTCTCGAAGACGCTTCGGGAGGGCGTGCCGTACTCCTCGGCGGCCGCCGAGGGGACGCTCTCGAAGTCGTCGAACTCGGCTTCGACCACCAGGTGAACCCGGCCCCCGTAGACGAGCGCGTCGTTCGTCCGGCCGATCGCCACGTCCTCGTCGTAGCTGATCGGGGCGACCGGCGCGCTCCCCGAAACCGACCTGACGGCGAGCGGGTCGTAGCCGAGTTCGGCGAGGCGAAACAACGCGAGTTCCGCCGCGCGGGAGCCGACGGTGACGCTCCCGACGAGACTGCCGGTAGCGAACCCACAAACCAGCACGCTCTCGGGCGAGACGCCGGCGACCTCGGCGACTCGCTCGGTTACCCGCTCGTCGGGCAACCGGTCGGCTTCGGTGGCGAGCACGGCGAAGTCGAAGTCGTCGTAGTACTCGATCCGCTCGAGGACGCTCTCGCCGCCGACGAGCGCGCGGGCCGGCCCGCTCCCCAACCCCTCGAACTCGCCCACTGAAAGCTCCCAGCCGGCTTTCTGAGCGCCCAAGAGTGCAAGCGCCGGCCGGTCGCTGGTGAGTTCGACGTGGGGTATCGGCGCGCCCGCGACCTCGTCCATCCGCGTCGTGACCGTCGCCAGGCCTGCGGTTTGGATCTCGACACACAGAAGTCCCGCTTCGATCCCGCCGGGGGCATCGACGCCGAAGTCGAGCACCCGAGCGCCGTTATCGAGATCGACGGGCTCGATCCCGAGTTCGTCGGCGAAATCGATCGCCTCGTCCGCGATCTCGGTCGCCATCCGATTGAGACTCTCCATACCGGCCGTCGTGGCCCGACGATCAATCGTCTGTCGGTGCTTCGTGACGATCGAAACCGGTCGTGGGCTATCGAGCGCGACCGTGAGTCACGATCGCCCGCTAATCGACCGTGCGCCAGAGGTAGAGCGACGCGAGGCTCCGATAGGGCTCCCATCGGGTCGAAAGATCCCGCATTTCCGCCCGGGTGTGTTCGCCATACCCCTGCTCGATCGCCTTTCTGACTCCCAGGTCCTCGACCGGAAAGACGTCCTCGCGGCCGAAAACGAACATCAGTACCATCTTCGCCGTCCAGTCGCCGATTCCGCCGATTTCGGTCAGCGCCTCGATTATCGCTTCGTCCGATTCCGTTTCGAGATCGGGAATCGAGAGCTCTTCGTTCGCGAAGGCCTCGGCCACGTTCCGCGTATAGGCGATCTTCTGCGTCGAGAGTCCGCACTCGCGCAGTTCCGTCTCGTCGGCCGCCAGGATCCCCTCCGGCGTGACTTCGACCGAACTGAATAGTCGCTCGCGGATCGCCGCCGCCGAGGCGACCGAGAGCTGTTGGTTGACGATCGACGTCACGATCCGCGCGAAGGGATCGGCGGCCGGTTCGAGTTCTAAGACCCCGTGTTCATCGATGGCCGACGCGAGCACCGGATCGCTTCGTAACGTCGCTACCTTCTCGGCCGGCGTCGGCTCTCCGCCGCTTCCCTTTCCCGTTCGCTCGCGTTCGTTCCCGTCGGGGTCGCCGTCGCGTTCGGTTCCGGTCTCGCTCACGACCGTCCTTTCCCGCCGGTCGTCCTGAACGCTACGACTCGCGGCCGGACTCGATGGCCGTTACTCCCGGTCGCTTCTCGCTTCGTGGCCGAGCGCCTCCTCGACCGCGTCGACTTTCGAGCCGGCGCTCTCGGAACTCGTGCGCTTGTCGTCGATCTTCAGGAAGGTGCTCACCCGGTCGGCGTCGACGGCCTCGTGGGCGGCTTTCGCCGCGGCGAACAGTTCGTCGACGGTCTCGGCCTCGATCACGGTGCCCATCGGGTTCGTCTCGTAGGCGACGTCGAAGTCCTCCAGAGCCGAGACGGCGTCGGCGACGTCCTCGCCCATGTCCCCTTCGGTCGCCGGTGCGACGCTGAGCAGTGCAATGACTGTCATCCTCCCCAGTTCTACAGCCACCGTCTTGATTCCTTCTCCGAGTGCGGTAGCCCTCACGTGTTTCCGAGTTTCCGGTTCGAGCGCGTCCTCGTTCCCGAATGACCCGGCGGTCACCCGTCGTTTACGTCGCTACGATCGAACGGCGTCCCGGAGAGCGGACGATCCGCTCCGCTCACTCCGCTCTCCAGTCATCGACCGGATACACTCGGACGACCACGATATCCTGGGCCGCCCGACGCAGTTCGTCGAGCGCGGGTGTATGGCCCTCTTCGATCCGCACGCCGACGATGCCGGTGTTCTCGGTACCGTTCCGTTCGATATACCCGCGGAGGTACTCGGTGACCGCCTCGACGTCCTCGGTGAGCTCCGCGATCGCCTGACGCCGTTCGCCTCGCAGACGGATCGAAACCGGCTGGCCACCACGCAGGTTGCGCCACCAGTCGCTATCGGTCGTCGACGTGATCACGAGCGTACCGTCCTCCCGGTCGTAGGCGACCGGCGTCGTGAACTCCGTTCCGGATTTCCGTCCCGTGAACGTGATGAGCAATAACGTGTCGCTCACCAGGGAGTGAAACGGCGAGCGAAGCAGGACCTCGAAGAGAGGGTTGACGAGCTTGTACGCGGCTTCGGGTAACGGGGGCTCGACCGCGCTGACCGGCCCTTCGTCGGTTTCGGTTGCCATCGTACCCGTGTTATTGCCTGCCATCGTGATAACTGGTCGGTTCCGTCGAACCGCGGCGATCGTAACGGCCGACAGTCGTCGACGCTCGAAGGACGACGGGAGATCGAACCGGGCTCTCGCCGGCCGTCGTCGCTACGACAGCAGGGCCGACGCTCGATCGACGAGCGAGCGCCGATCGTCGCCCCTTACTACCGGATCGCTCGCCGGCGATCGATTCCGTCGGCTACCTATTTCGCGTCCGAACTCGTCGCACGCGTGAGCAAGAAGACGGCGATACCGCCGAATGCGAGGTCGAGCACGGCTAAAACGAGGAGTGCCGGGACGAGCGTGTTCCAGATCCCGGTAAAAGCCGTCACATCGAGCACGGTCATGACGTCCTGATCGAGCATCAGCGCCCGCGCGCCGTCGACGCCGTAGGTCACGGGGTTGAACGCGGCGACGACTCGAATCCAATTCGGGAGCGATCCGAGCGGAAGGAAGGCACTCGACAGGAACAACAGCGGGAACTGGAGCAGGTTCGCGCCGATGATCGTCGACTCCTGGTCCTTGGTGAGGACGGCGAGGATGTTCGAGTACGCGAGAAACCAGATCGAAAACAGCAGGCCGACGAGCATGATACCGATCGCGCCGAGTATTCCAGTGGCGATCTCCGCGCCCAACAGGACGCCGAGTCCGAGGATGATCGCGATCTGGACGACGATACGGAGGATCTCGGCGGCGGACTTGCCCGCGAAGACCGCTCCGCGGTTCATCGGCATCACGAGGATCTTTTCGAAGACGTCCTCTTCGATATCGTTTACGAGGCCGACCCCGGAGGTAACCGCGGCGGCCAGTGCGACCTGGATCGCGATCGCCGGCACGAGAAAGGTCTCGTAGGATATCGAGCCGGCACCGGCGTTGATCGCGTTGGTCGCGACCGCGCCGAAGACCTGAGTGAAGAGGATCAGGAAGATGATCGGCTGCACCAAGGACGTAACCAGTACGAACGGGTTGCGGACGGCCTTGATGTTCCAGCGCTTGAAGTTTACCCAGACGTCACCGAGAAAGGAGTTGCTCGACCGGCGGACCTCACGCTCGGTCGTTCGTTCGCCCCGTTCCGTTTCGGCGGTCTCAGCGGTCTCGGTCGGCGTGCTCATCGGCGCTGCCCCCCATCGGGAGCCGTGCGAGCCTCCGGGGCCTCGTCCTTACCGCTGAGGCCGTCTCCCTGTACGGTTTCGGGGGCCTCGCCGTCGGTGATCGCGAGGAAGACGTCGTCGAGCGTCGGTGCCCGGACGTTGAATCCCGTGACGGTGAGACCTGCGTCCCGGAGCGCTACGAGCAGGTCCGTGCCGCGGCTGCGAGCCCGCTGTGAGGTGACGCTGATGCCGTCCTCGCTTCTCTCGACTGTCGCCTCGTCCTCGAAGAGGTCCGAGTCGCGGGCGACCGCAGCCGCTTGCTCCCGCGGGTCCGCTTCGGTCTCGTCGCCGCTCCTCTCGTCTGCGTCACCATCAGTATCGCCGTCGTTGCCGTCGGTTTCGACGTCGATGTCGAGTATCTCGCCGCCGACCTGCTGTTTGAGCTCCGTGGGCGAACCGGTAGCGACGATCTCGCCGTCGAGGATGACCGAGATACGCTCACACAGTTGATCGGCCTCCTCCAAGTACTGGGTGGTTAGAAAGATCGTCGTGCCCTCCTCGTTGATCTCCCGGAAGTACTCCCAGAGTCGGGTGCGTGCCTTCGGGTCGAGTCCGGTCGTGGGTTCGTCGAGGAACACCAGGGGCGGGCGGTGGACGAGCGCCGTCGCGGCGTCGAGCCGTTTCTGCATGCCACCCGAAAAACCCTCGGATCGCTGGTCCGCGACCTCGGCGAGGTCGACGAGATCGAGCAGCCCCTCGATCCGCTCGGCTCGTTCGCTTCGGGGGACGCCGTAGGCCGTACAGGCGAACTGGAGGTTCTCGCGGGCGGTGAGCTCCTCGTCGACGCCGATCTCCTGCGCCATGTAGCCGATCGACTCGCGGATCTTGCGGGGTTCGCTTTCGGCGTCGAACCCGTTGACGAACACGCTCCCGTCCGTCGGTTTCAGCAACGTCGCCAACACCTTGATCGCCGTTGTCTTCCCCGCGCCGTTCGGGCCGAGGAAGCCGAAGAACTCCCCTTCCGGGACCGACAACGAGACGTCCCGGACGGCCTCCGTTCCATCGGAATAGGTCAACCGGAGACCGGCGGTCTCGATCGAGAGCGCACCCTCGTCGGCCCCGACAGTCCCCTCCGCCCCGGCGGCCTCGTCGGGTCGATAGCCGTTGGTTCGTCTACTCATAGTTTACCTGTACGAGGAGCGCAAGAGGCATATAGCTGTTGAATAAACACTCACTCAACATGCCCGAGTCGGATCCGCTCTACGAGGGTCGAAACGGGGACGGGAGCGGGAACGAGACCCGTGCGGCGCTGATGGAAGCGACGTACAAAGCGCTCAGCGAGTACGGCTACGCCGATCTCACCGTCGAGCGCATCGGCGAGGAGTTCGAGAAAAGCGTCTCGTTGATCTATCACCATTACGACGGCAAGGACGCATTGCTCGTGGACTTCCTCGATACCATGCTCGACCGGCTCGAAGCCGACATCGCCCTCGACGAACACGAAAACGCCCACGTCCACTTACGGGCGCTCTTCGATCGCGTGCTGTCGCCCTCGCTCGACGACGAGCGATACGCGATGATCAGCGCGATCACCGAACTCCGGGGCCAGGCACCACACGACGAGACCTACCGCGAACAGTTCACGAGAAGCGATCGTCTCCTCCACGATCGGATCGCCGAGATCGTCCGACGGGGGATCGACCAGGGGGTGTTCCGCGACGTCGATCCCGATCGGACGGCCGAGATGCTATTGGTAACTATCAACGGTGCGATGACCGAACGAGTGACGACGACCAACGAGGCGACGGTCCGGGCCGTCCGTCACGAACTCGACGAGTACGTTCGATTACGACTGCTCGATGACGAGCACTCGTGAACGGTGGTCTCGGTCCCGGTCCCGGCTGTGAGTCGGTTGTTCACGATGCGTCGATCGATTTCGACGCCGTGATCGATCGCCGGCGTGTGGCTTGTCGGTTCCGAAACGCTACCTCACTCGATCGGAATGTCGGTCCCGGTCTCGCCACTCGGCGGTTCGGACGCCTCCGTGAGCTTGTCGAGGACGTCCTTTGCGGTGAGGCCGCCCTGGATCGCATACGAGAGCTTCGAGGAGTGGGGCGCGAGCGCGGCGGCACCGAACAACAACATCGCACGCTCGGTGTTGCCTTCCTTCAGGTTGTAGCCCGCCTGTGTGAGCAACGAGAGCACGTTGAGCCGCGTCAGTGCACCGACGCCCGACGATCCGTTCGTATCCGGCGACGAACCCGTATCTGCCATACCCACACCTGGATCTTCACCGCTAAAAACGGTCGGGCGGCACGCGCCTGGTTACTTCGAAATCGGATCGGCTTCATCGAATCCACCCGTCGCTCGGATCCGTTCTCGGAGAATCGATGCTGACGCCCTTCCGTAGCACGTAGGTTGAAACCCTTCGAAGCGCTATCGATGGGTACGTGTCCGCTACGACCCAGGCCGATCGTCGCCTCGTCACCCTCGGGATGATGCTCGGGATCTTTCTTGCCGGCATCGACGGGACGATCGTCAGCACGGCCATGCCGACGGTCGTCGGGGCGCTCGGCAGCTTAGAGTTGTACTCGTGGGTCTTTGCGATCTACATGCTCTTCGCCGCGATCACCATGCCGCTGTTCGGCCGCCTCGCCGACATTTACGGCCGGAAACGCCTCTTCTATGCCGGTGTTGGAATCTTCGTCCTCGGCAGTGCGCTCGCCGGCGCGTCACGGAGTATGCCTCAACTGATCGCCTTTCGTGGGCTACAGGGCATCGGCGCTGGCGCGATGTTCGCGATCCCCTACACCGTGCTCGCGGTGATCTACCCGCCCGACGAGCGCGGGAAGGCGATCGGGTTCGGCAGTGCCGTCTGGGGGATTTCGAGCGTTATCGGACCGGTACTCGGCTACCTGATCGTCGCGACGCTATCCTGGCGGTGGGTCTTCTATCTCAGCGTCCCCGTCGGGATCGCCGCCGTCGCCGTCACGGCGTACTCGTTGCCCGAAACGACCGGCGACGCCGATCGATACGTCGACGTCGCCGGTGCCCTCACGCTCTCGATTGGGGTCGGGGCGATCCTCGTCGCGCTCGAACTGCTCGAATCGTCGCCCGTGCTCGCCGCCGGCTTAGTTGTACTCGGTCTCGTCGGTCTCGCCGGGTTCTATCTCGCCGAGCGGCGCGCCCGCGTGCCGATCCTTCCGCTCTCGCTGTTCGGCGACACCACCTTTCTCGTTACCAACGGTGCGGGTTTTCTCACGAGCTTCGCGATCTTCGCCGCGCTCACTTACGATCCGTTGTTCGTCCAGAGCGTCCGCGGCGGCGCACAGAACGCCGCGCTGATCGTCTTTCCGATCTCCATCGGGTGGTCGGGAACCAGCTTCGTCTCCGGGCGACTCATCAACCGCTTCGGCGAGCGCCGCCTTGCGACGGGTGGTGCGCTCTGCATGGCCGCGAGTTTCGCAGTCGCGATTCTCTGGAGCGTCGACACTCCACTGTGGGCGATGATGGTAACGGTCTTTTTCGCGGGCGTCGGGATGGGAACGCTTACCCCACCCCTCTTGGTCGCGATCCAGAACCACTTGGGCACCGAGCGAATGGGTCTCGCCACCTCCTCACAGCAGTTCTTCCGGAATCTCGGCGGGACGATCGGCGTCGCGGTGCTCGGCGTCGTGCTCAACGCGTCGATCCGCGATCGACTCGCCGGGGTGCCCGAGGGGTCGGGTATCGGCGACCTCCAACAGCGGTTGCTCGGATCGGGCGAGACCCCAGCCGGGATCGCTTCGATCATGTCCGAGGGTCTCACCGTCGTCTTCGCCGTCTCCGTGGTCGTATGTCTCGTCGCCGCGGCCGCCGCGGTTTCGCTTCCCGCCGAGTCCGCGGAGACGACGGCGACGAGTCCAGCCGACGACTGATTCCGCCTGCAGTCGGTGTCCTCCGGGCCGATCCGCCACTGTGATCCTCGGTCGGTACTCGCCGGCGTCACCCCTTTGGGAACGCCGCTCGATTTCACTCCATGTCCTCGACCACGCTCGCGCTCGACTGGACGCCGAACACGAATCACACCGGCTTCTACGTCGCGAAAGCGGAGGGCTACTACGACAGCGCGGGGATCGACGCGGACTTTCTCTCGCCGGCGGCCGACGATTGCGAGACCACGCCCGCCAAACGCGTTGCGACCGGCGAAAGTACGCTTGCGATCGCTCCCTCCGAGAGCGCCATCAGCTACCACACCCATCCCGAGTACGCCTCGCTCGTCGCCGTCGCCGCGGTCTGTCAGCGCGATACGAGCGCGATCGCCGCGCTCGGCGACAGTGAGATCGAACGCCCGCGGGACTTAGACGGGAAGACCTACGCCTCCTACGACGCCCGCTTCGAGGACGACATCGTTCGCCAGTTGATCCGCAACGACGGCGGCGATGGCGATATCGAGATCACTACGCCGCCGAAACTCGGCATTCCGAACACCCTGCTCGAAGGGGACGCCGACGCGACGTGGGTGTTCATGCCCTGGGAAGGACTGCAGGCCGAGCGCGACGGGATCGATCTGACGCCCTTCTCGCTCGACGAGTACGACGTTCCCTACGGATACACTCCTACCGTTCTCGCCCACCCCGACACGGTCGCCGAACGATCCGACGAACTCGCCGCGTTCCTACGGGCGAGCGCTCGTGGCTACCGGCTGGCAGCCGACGACCCCGACCGGGGCGCACGAGCACTGATCGAAACCGCAGACGTCGAGTTCGACGAGGAGTTCGTCCACGAGAGCCAGCGCCGGATCGCCGACGCCTATCTCACGCCTGACGGCGAGTGGGGAGTTATGAACCGCGAGCGGTGGGCGACCTTCGTCTCGTGGCTCACCGACGAGAGTATCCTCACGGACAGAGAGGGCGAACCGATCCCGCGCGGGGAACTGGACGTCGATGGATTATACACCATGCGACTACTCGAGTGAACGCACCACGCTCGACCCGCTTTCATGTCGTGCATGTCCTTCGGCTCATGTGGTAGCGACCGCAACACGCATTGCCGTTGAGATGAGAGTACAACGTATCGACGGCGATCGAACGACAGCCCACTGCGGACGTAGACGATCGGGCACGACTCGCGCGGGCCGCCGCAGAGGCCGGTTTCGAGGACGTGCTGGTGATCGAGCGTGAGACGGCGAAAGCGGTACTCACGGACAAACGTCAGGAACTCCTTGACCGGATCCGCAGTGGAGGGGTCGGGTCGGTTCGGGGGCTCGCTCGTTCTCTCGATCGTGACAAGGCCGCGGTGAGCCGCGACCTCGACGTATTGTTCCGAGAGGACCTCATCGAGTACGTCGCCGACGGGAATAAGAAGCGACCCGAATTGAAACACGAGACGGTCCTCGTCGAACCGCTCGCTTGACCGGACGGATCGATTCTACCAGTACCCACTGGGCGAGCACCTCGATCGGACCTATTTTCTCACCGTGAGCGGCGAGCCGGGCATCAACGATGTCGAGGACTTCGCGGTTGCGACCCACTACAACGACCCGGAGGCTGATCGTGAGGTGCAGGTCGCACGTATCGACACGAGCCACGGGTACGTGCATTTCGATAAGCTATTTAGGGAAGAACAGCCGAAAACGCCGCTCGATATCGACGCGTACTGGGAAGCCGAAGAGTTGCTACGGGACGACTGGCGTCGATACGCCAAACGCTACGAAACGAATCACAGTGTCGATGAGTGAACGCTCACTCGGCATACTCGGCGTAGACCGCCCACGACGGATCGACATCGGGGTGTGAGACTTCTTCGCCGTCGAGAAGAACTCCGGTACCTTCCGCGACGCGGCCGATAATCGCTGCCGTCGTTCCCCGGTCGTCGAGTGCGTCGACGACCCGCTCGCTTTCTGCGGGCGGGGCGGTGATGACGAGCGTGCCCGAACTCGTTACCTGCCAGGGATCGACGTCGAGGAAGGTACAGACGTCCGCGACGCCCGGCCGCAACGGTGCCCGCTCCCGTTCGATCTCGAACCTCGTCTCGCTCCCGGCCGCCATCTCACAGAGCGCGCCCTGGAGGCCACACTCGGTCGCGTCGTGCATCGCCGTCACCGGGCCTGCCGCCGCGGCGGTCAGCGCGTCCCGGACCGTATCGGTCTCGGTGAGGCGTTCTTGGCCGGTCTCGACCACTTCTTCGGAGAGGTTCATTCGATCGCCGAACAGGGTGGTCAGAAGTCCTACCGCTTCGACGCCCGGCCCCGTCGAGACGATCACGTCGTCGCCCGCTCGCGCGCCATCGGGTCGGACCAGCTCCTCGAACTCGCCCGTCGCGAACGCCGTCGCGCCGCCGATCCAGGGGTACGCACACCCCTCGTACCGGGCAGTGTGGCCGGTGACGACGCTCGTTCCCAGGTCGGTCGCCTCGGTGTCGATCCCTTTCCACACGCGCTCGAATTCCTCATCGGTCATTTCGGGCGGGAGCGTGAAACTGATCGAGAGATACTGCGGGTCGAGTCCCGAGACGGCGACGTCCGCGAGCACGATATCGAGCGCGAACCGGGCCGCTCGCTCGAAGCCGAGTTGGGGAAGCACCGAGAGCGGGTCGGTCGCGACGACGAGCGCTTTCCCGCCTACTTCGACGACGCCGAAGTCGACGCCGTGTGTCGGTCCGATGCGTATCCCCTCGCGATCGGCTCCGAGGCGAGGGTAGACGACCCGTTCGAGGAAGTCGCTGTCGACCTTTCCGTACTCGGGCATGTCGGGCGCTACGGGTCGACCGGCCTAATCGTTGTGTACCGGGACGCCGACGCTCGGACTGAGTACGTGTAGGAGTCGGATACGGAACAGGGAGAGAGCTAAAGAACAGGAGGGGAACGGAACGACGGACGATGGACAACGGAGGACAGAGGACGGACCACGGAGGACGGACGATGATTCGGGCCGGCGCTCACCCGGGGAGGACGTCCTCGTGGGTGAACTCGCAGCCACAGTTCGCACAGCGATACTGACCGAAGGCGACCTTTCGCACCTGTGTCGTCGAGCCACACGTCGGGCAGGCGATGTCGATAACGCCGCTCATCGAAACGTCCGGTACGGCGTCGATACACTTGACCCCGGCGTACTGTCTGCATTCGTTGGGCCGCCGAGGTGTGGTGTCCCCGGGTCGTCAGGGTCCGTTCCGGATAACCAGTCGGGACCGATCCCCGGTCGGCGAGACGAACCACACAAGAGGGGGCCTGCCGTGGCCCGGCCATATGGACTTGGAGGACTACTGGGGGATCGGGCCGAAGACTCGGGCTCGGCTCGAAGAAAGCTTGGGTATCGAGCGCGCGATCGAGGCGATCGAAACCGCCGACGTCCCCGCACTTACCGGTGCGGGCCTAGCCCGCGGTCGAGCGACGCGCGTGCTTCGACATGCCCACGGCGAGGCCGGCATGGACCTGCTTACGACCGCGGACACCCGCCGGGTCTATAAGGACCTCATCGACCGACTGGCCGAACACGCCGTCACGGACGAGGCCGCGGACCGAATCAGGGTGCTGACGCCGCTCGCCGCCGCCGACGCCACGGAGGCGCGCCTCGACGAGGTCTCGCTCGCCCGGGAGACCTGGGAGCACCTCGACGAATCGACCCGCGGGGAAGTACTCGACGTCTTCGGGACCTACGACGAGACCGGCGGCGGCGAACGGGCGGCCGTCGAGGCGGCACTGGCCCTCGACGACGTCGGCGTGAGTACTGGCGTGTTCGGACCCGTCGCCGACCTCGATCGCGACGCGCTCGCGGCGGCCCGTGAGGCGCTTCGGTACCTCGACGGCGAGCGAGTTCTCGACGGAGCGGACGCCGAACTCGACGATATCAGGGAGCGACTCGACGCGATCGAACGTCTCGAATCCGGCGGGATCGACGTTCTCGACGCCGTCCAGTCCGGCGACCTCCGGACGACCGCGGAGTTTCGCGAGGCCTTCGTCGAGTACGTGACCACTGAAACCGACGCGTCGCCCGCCCGCGTTCGGGGCGCCGTACCCTCCGAAGCGACCGACGCCGCGGACTTCGTGAGCGAGGGGCTACGTGCGCTCGACACGGACCTGCGCGACGCGGCCGCCGAGCGCGAGGAGGAGGTACGGACCGATCTGGAAGAATCGATCGCCGGCGCCCGCGAGGAGGTAGATGCCGCCGTCGCCACGCTTCGCGACGTCACGCTCTCGCTCTCGCTGGCGCGCTTCGCGGCGGCCTACGACCTCGTTCGCCCGACGTTCGTCGACCGGGAGTGCCTGGCGATCGCTGGGGCGCGGAACCTCGCGCTCGCCGCGAGCGGTGATGATAGTAACGACCTACAGCCGGTCACGTACGCGATCGGCGATCACGCCCTCGCTTCCGGGAAGACCGACCTCGCAGTCGACGTGCCCTCGGGCGATCGGGTCACCGTGCTCACCGGCGCGAACAGCGGCGGGAAGACGACCCTGCTCGAAACGCTCTGTCAGGTCGTGTTGCTTGCACACATGGGCCTTCCCGTCCCCGCTGACGAAGTACAGCTCGGACGGTTCGACGCAGTGGTCTTTCACCGCCGGCACGCGAGTTTCAACGCCGGCGTGCGACGAGTTCGAGGCGATCACCGAACCCGGGAGCGCGGCGAATCTGCTTCACGGTCTCGTGGGGCTGTCGGTCGAAACGGGTGCGCTCGGGGTGTTCGTCACCCACCTCGCCGGGGACTTAGAACCGCTTCCGGACCGGGCCCGAACGGACGGTATCTTCGCTCGTGGGCTCGACGACGATCTGTCGCTCGACGTCGACTACCAGCCCCGTTTCGACAGCGTCGGCCGGTCGACCCCCGAGTTCATCGTCTCGCGCCTGGTGGCGAACGCCACGAGTCGGTCCGAACGCGCCGGGTTCGACGCCCTTGCGAGCGCCGTCGGCCAGGAGGCCGTCCAGCGCACGCTGTCGGACGTCGAGTGGTCGGCCTGAACCCTAAAGGAGTTTATAACTGTTCCGGGGCGTCGAGAGAGTGACCGTTGTGTTCCGGCTCAGTGCCCGGCCGATAGCTCGCTACCAGGACGTCGAGACGACCGCAAGTCGTGAACCCGGCTCGACGTACTTCGACAGAACGGTGTCGTTCGGGAGCACGTACTCGTGATCCCCGCCGCGGACGTGGACGTCCCCCTCCGCGTACCCGACCCGTTCTTTGAGGTCGGCCGCCGAGCACCGCGGCGAGATCTCGTAGGAGTCCCCGTCAACGAAGACCGTGATGGTGTCGTCCATGGCCGTTCGGTCGGGAGAACCCAACCCACACGAATAAATACCCGAGACGTTACACGCCGCTCGGCTCCGAAAAGAGGGATCGAAACGATCCAAAACGACGTAAAACGGACGTAAATGAATACTATTGGATGGCTCTCTCGCCTTGTTAGAATCACTCTCGGGCGCACGTCTAGCGTCCGAATAGATGCTAAGCGTGTCACCTATCGAAGACTGATGTGTCGAGTGCCGGCGAGTCGGCCTCCTGCGGGAGCGAGTCGGCCGGAAAGACGGGAGTAGCGTGGTGATACCCACGGTAGCGAGCGACCACCCGGTCACGGCCGGGTCGGTCACGGCGCGCCTACCCGCTTCGAGATGCTGGTACTGATGGGTGAGTGCAAGTCCGACGAGGCGCGTATGGCCGAACTAGAGGCCGAATCCGAACGGTTGCAGGCCGAACTCGACGACGTGATCCCACGGGAGGGCTACGGTTTGAGCGACGAGGACGTAGCGGTGGTCGACGAGTTCTTAGACGTCTGGTAACCCCGCTGAGAGTCGCCGACTCTCCGTGGGCTGAAAGCGTTCAGCGGTGGCGGTCACGCAGTTGTACCGCGAGTGAACTCCGGGAGAGTGAGCGAGCGGTAGCGCGCACGGACGGGAGGCATGAACGAAGTCGTTCAGAAGGCACTACGCGCCGCGAGTTCGAGACGGTGAAACCGCCTCGCGAGGCCCGTGAGCAGATGACGAGACGGCGGTAGTACTAGTCGCAACCTGTGGGTGCAAAGGTTGGGTCGATCACTATCGCCGCCACGTTGGAGGAGGTCGGCAAGCCGACCTCCCGCTCGGCGTTCTCGTGAGCGGAGCTCTCTCGTCATCACGAAAGGCGCGGAGCGCCTTTTGAACCAGAAGCGAGCGCGCACAGCGAGCCGCGCGAGTCCAGCCTGCGGGGGGCTTTCGAACCGTCCAACACGACTCGCTACTCCTCTCAACTCCCTAACGTAACACTGCCGTTCCGGGCGACCAACGGAAACCGGATCGGAGCGAACGAACCGGCTTAGGGAAACCAACCGACGAAGCTGTACCCGACGACTACGGTCACCAGTAGCGCAACGACGGTCACCGCGAGGAGTTGCAGGTCGGTCCTCGTGACGCGCTGGCGGGCCAGGTCCTCGTTGTCGACCCGCGCCGGCCGGTAGAGCGAGACGAGCGCGAGCCCGACGATCGTGGCGCTCGCAAGCAGGTACGAGAACTCGACGATCGAGGCTCCCGACGCGAAGAGCGACCGGACCGCAACGCCGGCGTGGCCGAGCCCCATCACCAGAAAGACCAAGCCGAGCAGTTGCGCGCGGTTCATTCGCTTTCCCTTCGACGGACGCGATAATCACTCTTGCGGGCTTCGTGTGCCGCCTGCGGGCCACGGTGGACGGAATCGAGAGCGGAGGAGGCAACGGGCGAAGATCGATGGCGAACGGCTGTTGGCCGAACGGAGGCGACGAGAGGAGGTCCCCGAGGAGTCAGAGGAAATCGCGGACGTCCGAATACCACATGTCGTGGTGATCGACACGGTCGACCCGGCGGGCGATCTCGACGGCGAGGGCGTGCCAACAGCGCTGGGCAGGGTCGTCGCGGTCGAGGTTGTACTCTGCGTCCTTGCAGGTACAGCCGCCGTTCTCGACCACGTGTTCGCCGGAGTGACCGACCACGACGGTGAAATCACGGTACTGTTTCACCCGGTCCTCGGAGACGGCCTCGATGGCGCGCGCTCCCCGATCACCGTGGAGCGAGACGATCGCCTTCGCGGCCTCCGGGGCGAGCGTCCCCGCCTCTTCGAGGGCGGCCTGCCACTGTTCGACCGAAGTCACTCTCGGCGCTTCGACCGGCCCGGTCAAAACAGGTTCGATACCGCGGGCGAACGCGATCCACGCCGACGCGGTTCGTTCGATACTGCCTCGGGCAGGACAACCCATCGCTTTTGCGCGTCGGCCGGCGAGAGAGGTCATGCGGGTTTGTGAGGGCGCGGTCGAGATCGAGGTCCCCGAGGCGCGCGACGGCGCTTCCGCGGGGCGCGGCGACGGGGTGTTTTACAATCCTGAACAGGAACTCAATCGCGACGTCACGGTCGCCGTGCTACGGGCGTACCGCGAGCGCGCGGGCCTCGAAGCGGGCGGAATCGAGACGAACGGGGACGACACGGATGGGGACGGGACGAGCGACGAAACGCCGACGTACCTCGACGCGACGGCCGCGAGCGGCGTCAGAGGAGTTCGTGCGGCCGCGGAGAACTGGGCGGTGACGCTGTGCGATCGCGACGCGGACGCGACGGCGCTCTGTCGGGCGAACCTCGCGCACAACGACCTCGACGGCGACATCCGAACCCGGGACGCGAGGGGGCTCATGAGCGCCGAACGCTTCGACGTCGTCGACATCGATCCGTTCGGCACCCCGGTTCCCTTCGTCGATAGCGCCGTTCGGGGGACGCGCCAGCTGTTGTGTGTTACCGCGACCGACACCGCGCCGCTGTGTGGTGCCCACCGCGAGAGCGGGATCAGGAAGTACGGTTGCGTGCCGGTGAACACCGAGTTCCACCCGGAGATGGGACTCAGAGTACTCCTTTCGGCGCTGTGTCGAGAAGCCGCTCGCTACGACCGGGCCGCCCGGCCGATCCTATCGCATGCGACCCGCCACTACGTCCGGGTCTACCTCGAACTGGTCGAGAGCGCGAGCGCGGCGAACGCGACCTTGGAGGAACTCGGCTACGTCCACTGGTGTCCGGACTGCCTCTCTCGAACCGCGGAGCGGGGACTGATCGCCCATCCGCCCGAGGCCTGTGCGAACTGCGGGCACGGGGTGAAGACCGCCGGCCCGATCTACTGCGGGGCTGTCCGCGATCGCGAATTCACCGAGCGCGTACGCGAGTCGATGACCGACGACATGGGAACGGAAAAGCTAGCACGGAAACTGCTCGACACGATCGGGCACGAACTCGACACGCCGACGCACTACGATCAGCACAAACTCGCGAAGGAGTGGGGCCGATCCGCGAGCGCGATGGACGACTTCCTCGCCGACCTGCGCGATGCCGGTCACGAGGCCTCACGGACCCACTACGGGGGCACGACGCTCAAGACGACCGCCGACGTTGCCGAGATCGAGGCAGCGACCGCGACGGAATGAGAGCGCTCGAACGACCGTCGGGCTCGATCCTGATACGCCGTCAGTGACTCGTCTATCGACGGCTTACGAGGACCCGCCGGCTGAGGAGTGTAGATCAGCGCACCTAAGAGGTCTCCCGCCGGAACCGGGAGACGTGCAAGCGCGCGAACGGGCCACCGCGTCGGCCGAACGCGTCGTGCCGGTCTGTCGGACGGTGCTGGCGGTGGCCCACGAGACACAGCTCACGCTCATGGCCGCGAGCCTCGCGTACTACCTGTTCAGCGCACTACTTCCACTCGTTCTGTTCGCGGTGATGAGTCTCTCGGCGCTCGGCGACGGGTCGCTCCAGTGGGCAATGGATCTCGCGTCGGGAACGCTCGTCCCGCGGGGAACCGGGCTCCCGCGGGGTGTACTCCGAAACGCCGGCGGACAGTTGCGCGCGGCGGCTATCGGGGGCGTGATCCTCGCCTGGAGCGCGTTTCGGACCTTCGGGGCGCTCGACGACGCGTTCGCCGCCGTCTACGACACCCGCGAGCACGTCTCGCTCGCCGGACGAGTGCTCGATTCGGCGCTGGTGCTCGTGACGGTCGCGTTCGCGACGGCGGCGATGGCGCTCATCGGGGTCGCGCTGGTGCTCGTCGCCCCCGATCGCGTGGCCGTGCGCGTGCTCAGTCCGCTGTTCTTGCTCGTGACGCTCACCGCGGTCTTTCTCCCGACGTTTTGGTTACTACCTGAAGTCGACGTCTCGGTCGCCGACGCGCTCCCCGGAACGCTCTTTGCGAGTGCGGTCTGGACGGTCTCCGCCGTGTTCTTTCGCTTTTATGCCACGCTGTCGAGTAGCGTCCAGTTGTACGGTATCGCCGGCGGCGTCTTGTTGTTGCTTTCCTGGCTCTACGTCGCGGGGCTCGCGGTGCTGGTGGGAGCGGCGATAAACGCCGTGCTCGCCGGCCACGTCGATCCCGACGCCGAGTGGCTCCCCGACGACCTCGCAACGCGACTGTAGCGCCATACCGGATCGAAGCAGTCCCGAAACCGGATCGATCGGTGCATTCGGGAGCGATCGAGAGCTAACCGAGCACTGACCAAGCGCCGATCGAGCGCCGGCCGAAGCCCGGCTGAAGTCGGTGACGGTGCTCCGTCGATCGGACCGGTCGGTGCTCGGCCGGCGACCGATAGCCGCGAGCGAGCGCTTCGTCGTTCGTCGTGGGGGAGGTTTAGGTACCTCCCCGTCGAAGCCCGGTCGTGTCACGGGCGAGAGCGAGAGCGCGGGCGGGGGCTCGGGAGACCGTCGCCGTCGTGCGGGCGGTCGTCGCGGTCTCGCACGAAAAGCGGCTGTTGTTCATGGCCGCGAGCCTCGCGTACTTCGCATTCATCTCGCTCGTTCCGCTCCTGTTGCTCGTCGTGATCGCGCTGTCGACGGTACAGAACGGCCAGGTAGCGATCGACATCGCTACGTACGCCGCCGGCGTGATCTCCCCGCGATCGAGCAGCGTACTCCTCGAAGTCGTCACCGGCGCATCCGACCGCGAGAGCGCGACGTTCGTCGGTGTCGTCATCCTGTTGTGGGGGACGCTACTGCTCTTTCGTGCGCTCGACGACGCGTTCGGACAGGTCTACGGCGACGATCAGGAGTCCTTACTGCTGGGGGATCTGGCGAGCGCGTTGCTCGTCTTCGGCGTCGTCGTCGGAGCGATCGTGGCGATGATCGGGGTCGCTGCGGGCCTGTCGCTCGTGCTCGTCGATCGCGTCTGGAACCTTCTGGGCCCGTTCGTCCTCTTAGTCGTGCTCACGATCGTCTTCCTGCCGATGTTTTACTTCTTTCCCGACGCCGACATCTCGCTTGTCGAATCGCTTCCGGGCACCGTCTTTACCGCCGCCGGGTGGACGATACTCCAGGTGGTGTTCAGTTTCTACACGCAGACGACCGGCGCGGCACAGCTCTACGGCGCGGCCGGGGCCTTTTTGCTCTTGCTTGCCTGGCTCTACATCGGCGGGCTGGTACTCCTCGTCGGCGCGGTGCTCAACGCCGTACTCGCCGATCGCGTGTCGGCCGACGGCGAGGGATTGTCCATCGGATATATATAAGCGTCGCGTGAAGGGGGACTATGAGTACTGCCGATCGTGGTCCCACCGGCGTTCTCCGGGCCCTCGTCACTGAGATCCAAGAGAAGAACATCACCTTTCTCGCGGCGAGCCTCGCGTACTACGCGTTCGCCTCGCTGATTCCCCTCCTCCTGCTGGCGATCTCGATCGCCACGCTCGTCGGCGGCCAGCAGCTGGCCGATCGGATCATCGAAGCCGCAGGCGGTGCGCTTCCCCAGAGTGTCGCCGATATCATCACCCAGACGCTCAGTAGCAGCGGCGCTGCGGGCGCGTCGATCGGGATCGGGCTCGTCTTCTTGCTCTGGAGCGCGATCAAGATCTTCCGCGGGATGGACATCGCCTTCTCGGAGGTCTACGGCGCGTCTGGTCCCGACGGGATCGTCGATCAGGTAACCGACGCGCTGATCACCCTGCTCGGGATCGTGCTCGCGATCGTCGTCACGATCGTCATCGGCGCGGTCGTCTCGTTCGTCCAGCAGACGAGCGGCGTCCTCGCGCAGTTCGGGCTCGGCTTCCTCCGGGACGGCATCGGCTACGCCGCGGGCCTGGTCTCGATCGTCGGGCTCGCGATCGCGTTCTATCCGTTGTACTACTTCCTGCCGGCCGACGACGTCGGGTTCAAAGAAGCGATCCCCGGCGCCCTGTTCGCGGCGATCGGCTGGACGCTCTTACAGACGTTCTTTCGGTTGTACGCCGGACAGTCGGGGTCGTCGGCCTACGGCATCATCGGTGCGGCGTTGCTCATCCTCACGTTCCTCTATTTCGGCGGGATGATCATCCTGATCGGCGCGGCGCTCAACGCCGTGCTCGCGGGCCGGGTCAAGTCGGCACGAAGCGGTGCCGCGAGCGAGGACGGGAGCGAAACCGATCCGGGCTCCAGGGACAGTTCGAGGGGTGACTCCGGCTCCGACCTCCAACAGCGCATCAAGGAACGCACCCAGACGATCATCGACGATTCGGAGGACGGTTCGAGCATCTCCGGAAGCGAGAGCGACGGGAGCGGTGAGACCGATCGTGAGAACCAGCGGCCGATCACCGACGGCGGCGTCGAACGCGAGGTTGACGACGAGCGCGAAGACGAACGCGAGCAAGGGATCGGACGGGCGAACGAAGTCGACGAGGACGAGCGAAGGCGCGAACCGATCAGCGACGAGGAGCCGGGCGAATCGGACGACACCGCAGAGCCCAGACGACCCGAGGCCGCGACGGCGACGACCCTCGGCGGCAGCGAGTACACGCTCTCGGAGGAGTACAGCCTCCAGCGCGAGATCGAGCGCCTGCGCGCGGAAGTCGACGCCTTCGAGATGGAAGTCGAGGATCGAGTCGTCGATCGCGACGAACTCGAAGACGACCTCCAGAGCTACGTCAGAAGCCGCGTTCGCTCGGGTAAGGCCCGCGGATGGGGGCCGTATCTCGTGTTGCTCTACGGTACGATCATGACGGTCGCGATCGCGTTCGGCGACGCCCTGATCGGCGGGTGGGCGTTAGCCGCGATCATCGTGATCTTCCTCTCGACGCTCGGACTCTACGTGCTAATGGTCATAGTGGGACTGGGGCTGAGTGCGCTTGCGGTTCCGGGCAAGGTGCGCCGGACGGTCCAGTCGCTCCGCTCGTAAATTCCCTCCCGTTCGGAGTTCGCCGTTCACTTCGCGTTCTTTCCGTCCCGCCGACTCATCGACGAACCGAAATCCCGAGGTACGGCCGGCGGTGATCGATAGTAGCCATGTCGCGCGGAATCGGCGTCGGCGAAGCGATCCGCACGGTGCTAGCGGAGTCGGCGCTGTTGCCCGCCGCGCTGGTAACGCTCGCGGGCGACCCTGGCACGCTGTTGGCGCTCGCCGTCGGAGCCTACTGGGTGGGTGGATCGACCGGAACGGGGGCCGGACTCGATCGCCGTCGAAGCGCGTTCGTGCTCGCGTGTACGCTCGGTGCCTTCTCGCTCACGACGGGGCTCAAAGCCGTTTTCGCGCTCCCGCGCCCGCCGATGGCAGCGTTCGATCCGGGAACGTTCGCGACGCTTCCGTTCGCCGACTCGCTCCGATCGGTCGTCGAGAGCGCGGCGAGCGCGTCGGAGTACGGCTTCCCGAGCGGCCACGCCATCGGCGCGACGGTCGTCTACGGCGCGTTCGCGCTCGTCGCCGACGTCGGCACGCGACGAGTGCGGTGGGCTACTGCGGGCACGGCGATCGCGCTCGTGAGCCTCTCGCGGGTGGTCTTGGGAGTACATTACCTCGTCGACGTGCTCGTCGGGATCGCGGTCGGGTTCGGTTTTCTCGTCGCTACCCACCGGCTCGCGCGCGAAACGAACGTACGCCGAACGTTCGGTCTCGCCGTCGGCATCGGTGCGCTCGCGGCAATCGTCGCGGCCGGCGACGCGCCGCGCGACGCGCTAACTCTCTTAGGTGTGAGCGTCGGTGCTCTGAGTACCTGGGTACTGCTCGGCGACCGACGCCCGCCGACGTCGCGGCGCGACCGGCTCGTGACGGCGGCGGTCGGGGCGGTCGTCGCCGGAGTGCCCGGAGCGCTGACTTACGTTTTCGACCTCGCCCTGCCGGTCGAGTTCCTCGCGGGCGTCGTAGTAGGTACGGCGATAATCGCGACGCCCCGGATCGCGACTGTTGGAACCCGAGCCGTTCGGGTGATCCGGTCCGATCAGAACGTTTCGAGGTAGCGATCGAGCTCCCACTGACTGACCGACGTCCGGTACTCGGTGATCTCCGTGCGTTTGGCCTCGACGAACTTCTCGACGACGTGGTTCCCGAGCGCGTCGGTGATTACCTCGTCGGCTTCCAAGGCGTCGACCGCCCCTTCGAGCGTCGAGGGAAGCGTATCGATGTCGTACTCCTCGCGCATGTCCTCGTCGAACTCGTAGATGTTCTCCCGAACGGGGTCGGGCGCTTCGAGATCGCGCTCGATACCGTCCAAGCCGGCCTGAAGCATGGCTGCGAAGGCGAGATACGGGTTACAGGACGGATCGGGCGAGCGCAGTTCGACCCGGGAGGCGGCGGGCACGCGGGCGGCGGGTTTGCGGACGAGCGCCGACCGGTTGACGTCCGACCAGGCCATGTATACCGGGGCCTCATAGCCCGGCACCAGGCGCTTGTACGAGTTCACGTTCGGATTGGCGACGGCCGTAATGGCGGGGGCGTGTTCGATGAGCCCCGCGAGGAAGCTCTTCGCCGTCCCCGAGAGGTTGAACTCGTCGTCGTCGTCGTGAAAGGCGTTCTCGCCGTCTTCGAACAGCGAGAGATGGGTGTGCATCCCCGAGCCGTTGATCCGGGGGATGGGTTTGGGCATGAACGTCGCGTGCAGGCCGTGTTCCTCGGCGATGGCCCGGACCACCGACCGGAAGGTCGCGGTGTTATCGGCAGTCGTGAGGGCGTCGGCGTACTTGAAGTCGATCTCGTGTTGGCCTTCCGCGACCTCGTGGTGGCTCGCTTCGACTTCCATCCCCATCCGTTCGAGTCCGTAGATGATCTCCCGACGGATCTCGCTGGCCATGTCCTTCGGCGCGAGATCGAAGTAGCCGCCGACGTCGTGGGTCTCGGTCGTCGCCCGGCCGTCCTCGTCGTTCTCGAATATGAAGAATTCGGGCTCGGGCCCGGCGTTGAGCTCGTAGCCCATCTCCTCGGCCCGTTCGAGGGCGCGTTTGAGCACCTGTCGCGGGTCGCCGGCGAAGGGCTGGCCGCTCTGTGTGTCCATCACGTCGGCGATCAGCCTCGCGGTCGCGGTGCCGTCCTCGCGACGCTTCCACGGGAGGATCGCGAACGTCGAGGGATCGGGATCGAGACGCATATCGGATTCCTGGATACGCACGAACCCCTCGATCGACGAACCGTCGAAGTAGATCCCCTCGTCGAAGGCCTTCTCGATCTGACTCGCCGGGATCGAGACGTTCTTGACCGTTCCCAGGATGTCCGTGAACTGCAGTCGAATGAAATCGACGTTTTCCTCTTCCACTCGTTCGACCACGCGCTGTGCTTCGGTCGAAAGTCCGCCGTCCGTTCTCGTCTGGTCGCTTGCCATATTGCCTCGACGCGATAGGTGACGACCGGAGACACTAAAACGCTACTGTTGTGCGCAAGACGTTCGATCGGAGCCGAAAGTGAATGTTCGTAAAGTTCTAAACCCCGGAGTACGGATCGACTGATGTGACCTACGAAAACCTCGATACACAGTTGGTAAACGCCTTATTAGGCGACGGTCGAGCGAGCCTACGGAGCCTCGCCGAGGAACTGGGCGTGTCGGTGACGACGGTCTCGAATCACCTCAAGGACTTGGAAGCCGAGGGCGCGATCACCGGCTACTCCCCGAAGGTCGATTACGATACTCTCGGATACGACGTGACCGCCGTGATCCGGCTGAACGTCGAAGGAAGTGCGTTGGCCGACATCACCGAGCGCCTGCGCGAGCAGAAACAGATGATCTCGGTGTACGAGGTGACCGGCGATCACGACATCGTCGCGATCGGGAAGTTCACCGACACCGACGACATGAACGACGGGATCAAGGAACTGCTTTCGGACCCGGACATCAAGGAATCGAACACCAGTGTCGTGCTCAACGCCGTCACCGAGCACGAACAGTTCGAACTCGACGTCGAAGGCTAACGACGTTCCGGGGTCGACGGTTTGTATGATCCGGTTTCCGGGATCGGCGATTCTCGCGCCCGGCAATCGGCGACCGACGACCGGTAATCGATGGTCGGTAGTTTCGGCGGAACGGCTATATCCGTCGGCGGGTTCGATCCGGGAAATGGACGCTTCCGATCGCGACGGCCGCGACGGTAACGACGATGGTGACGACCGTAACGACCGCGGCGGCTCCGACGAGGGCGACGATGGCCTCGGATTCGAGACGAGGGCGGTCCGCGCGGGCGAGGAGTCGGCATCCGGTCCCGGCGGCTCGGGCGACATCGTAACGCCGATCCACCTCGCCTCGACGTTCGTCGCCGATCGACCCGGCGACCCAACTCATGGATACAAGTATTCGCGCCTGGGCAACCCGACGCGCGACGCGCTCGAAACTCGGTTGGCGGCGCTCGACGACGCCCGGCACGCGAGCGCCTTCGCCTCCGGGACCGCGGCGACGACCTGCTTTTGTCTGTCGGTACTGGAGCCGGGCGATCGCGTGCTCGCGTTCGACTCGCTCTATGGGGGTACCAGAGTGCTGTTCGACGACCTGCTCGCGCGCTTCGGCATCGAGATCGAGTACGTCGACGCGACCGACCCCGAGATCGTCGCGAGCGCGATGACCCCCGAGACGGCGCTGTTGTGGATGGAGACGCCGACGAACCCCCTGCTCAAGCTCTGTGACATCGAAGCACTCGCCGGCCTCGCCGACGAGGGCGATGCGACCTTAGCCGTCGATAACACCTTCGCGAGCCCGTACTTCCAGCAGCCGCTCTCGTTCGGTGCCGACGCGGTAGTGTATAGTACGACGAAGTTCCTTAATGGCCACAGCGACTCGGTCGGCGGGGCGGTCGTCACGAACGACGACGCGCTGGCCGAGGCGGTAGCGTTCGTCCAGGAGTACGGCGTCGGCGCGATGCTCGCGCCCTTCGACTGTTACCTGGCGCTTCGCGGTGCGAAGACCCTCCCGGTGCGCATGCGTCAACACGAACACAACGCACTGGAGATCGCGTCGTACCTGCGGGAAGAAAAACGGGTGACGGAAGTCTACTATCCCGGCCTCGAAACCCATCCTCAACACGACCTCGCCGCCCGGCAGATGGAGGGTTTCGGCGGAGTGGTCTCCTTCGAGATCGACGGAGGTACCGAGGAAGCTCGAACCTTGCTCGGCGAACTGGAGCTGTTCGACGTGGCAGTCAGCCTCGGTAGCGTCGAGTCGCTGATCGAACACCCCGTGAGCATGTCGGCGTCGTACGTCTCGGAAGCCGAGCGGCAAGCCGCCGGGATCACCGAGTCACTGATCCGCGTTCCGGTCGGGATCGAGCGTACGGAGGACCTGATCGCGGACCTGAAACGGGCGTTCGAGGCGCTGTAGACCGATCCGAGAGGAAGTCTCAACAGGCTTATTTCGCGCGTGTCGCTATGGCTCGTATGAGCGACGCAACGGCGACGGGTGAAGAGATCGTCGTCACGCTTCCCGACGGCTCGACGATGGCGGTCGAGCGGGGAACGACGGTCGAGGAGGTAGCCTACGGGATCGGCCCCGGCCTGGGCGAGGACACCGTCGCGGGCGTGCTCGACGGCGATCTCGTCGATAAGGCCACGCCGATCGACTCCGATAGCGAGATCGAGATCGTCACCGACGACTCGGAGGAGTACCTCAGAGTCCTTCGTCATTCGGCCGCACACGTCTTCGCTCAGGCGCTCGGACGATTGTATCCCGAAGCGCGCCTCGCGATCGGCCCGCCGACCGAACAGGGGTTTTATTACGACATCGCGAACGCCGACCTCGACAGCGACGACATAGAGGAGATCGAAGCCGAATCCGAGCGGATACTCGCAGAGGACCTCGCTATCGAGCGCTACGAACTATCGCACGACGAAGCGGTCTCGAAGTACGAAGCGGAGGACAACCCCTACAAGCTCGACATCCTGCGCGAAGAGGCCGCCGGTGACGAGTCGGTATCCTTTTACGAACAAGGGGAGTTCGAGGACCTCTGTCGAGGTCCCCACGTCTCCTCGACCGGCGAGATCGGCGGCTTTGCGCTGCTCGAAACCTCGGCGGCGTACTGGCGCGGCGACGAGGCGAACGACTCGCTGACCCGAGTATACGGAACGGCCTTCGAGACCGAGGCCGAACTAGAAGAATACCTCGAACGTCGCCGGGAGGCCGAAGAGCGCGACCATCGCCGTATCGGTCGTGAGATGGATCTGTTTTCGATTCCCGAGCACTCGCCCGGTAGTCCCCACTACCATCCGAACGGAATGACGATCCGCCGGGAGTTAGAGGAGTACATTCGTGGGAAGAACGACGAGTTAGGGTACGACGAGGTCTGGACGCCCGCGCTCAACAAGGCCGACCTCTGGAAGCCGACAGGCCACTACGACACCTTCACCGCGGAAGGGGAGATGTTCAACTGGGAGCAAGAGGGCACCGAGTACGGCCTGAAGCCGATGAACTGTGCGAACCACGCCTCGATCTACGCGAACGACCGGCACTCCTATCGCGACCTGCCCATCCGATTTTCGGAGTTCGGCACCTGCTACCGGAACGAACAGTCCGGCGAACTCTCCGGGTTACTCCGGGTTCGGGGGTTCACCCAGGACGACGGCCACGCGTTCGTCAGACCCGATCAACTCCGAGGCGAGATCGTCGACGCGCTGGCCGTTATCGACGACATCTACGGGGACATGGATCTGGAGGTGAAGTACGTCTTAGAGACCAAAGGCGAGGGAGCCGTGGGAAGCGACGCGATCTGGGGGAAGGCCACCGACGCGCTCGTCGACGCGCTCGACGCCGAAGAGCTCGACTACGCCACCGACGAGGGCGAGGCGGCATTTTACGGCCCGAAGATCGGTATCAACGCCGTCGACGCGATCGGCCGGGAGTGGACGATCGGCACAGTACAGGTGGATTTCAACATCCCCGAGCGCCTCGATCTCGCGTACGTCGACGAGAACAACGAAGAGCAGCGGCCGGTGATGATCCACCGCGCCCTGTTGGGGAGCTTCGAGCGGTTCATGGGGGTACTGATCGAGCACTTCAACGGGAAGTTCCCGCTGTGGCTCGCGCCCGAACAGGTCAGGATCCTCCCGGTCGCGGACGACAACATCGAGTACGCCGAACGCGTCGCGGCCGAGTTAGGACAGAACGGCTTTCGCGTCGGCGTCGAACGGCGCTCGTGGACCGTCGGCCGGAAGATCAGGGAAGGTCACGAGCGACGAGTGCCCTACATGCTGATCCTCGGCGACGACGAAGAAGGGTCGGGGACGCTCTCGGTTCGCGACCGGAACAAGAACGAGGGGGACGGTATCGAACTCGACGACTTCCGCGCGCACCTCGAAGCCGAGCGCGACGAGAAACGCACGGAACCGGACTTCCTCGATTGAACGCGCAGTGATCCTTCTCAGGGTTCTGCAGTCGTGAACTGTCATCTGTAGCGTAACGAAGCCCTCGCGGCCTACACTCGCGCGACCGCGACTGCGCTCCTCGCTCCCGTCGGTCGCTCCGGTGCTTGTCGGGTCGGGCTTCGTTTACGCCGCTCGCCCTTCGAAAGTCCGCCAGGACCGGCGGTGACGCTCAGTAGCCGTCCTGAAGTTCAGTTACGATGGAGTTCGCTCGCGCCACTCCTCGCGGAGCAGTCCGTACTGGATCGTATCGACGTACTCGCCGTCGATAAAGCGGTCCTTGCGGACCCGTCCTTCCTCGGTGAATCCGATCGATTCCAGCAGGCCGCGGGACGCCTCGTTGAACTCGTAGGCCGCCGCGCCGACCGCCGGATGGGAGTAGACTCGAAAGACGTACTCGACGACGAGCGAGACGGCTTCCGTTCCGTACCCCTCGCCGTGGATCTCGGGGACGAGCCAGTAGCCGAGTTCGGGCCGTCGCCAGTCGGTGTCCCCGACACTGACGACGCCGATTCGCCGTACGTCCGCCTCGTCGGGCTGACCGGGACCGGCGTCGTCGCCGTCGAGACAGACGAGGAACCGATCCTCGCCTTCGTTTCCGTTCCCAATCGATTCTCCGATCTCCTCCCTGGTCCTGACCGGATTGCCGAGCGGGTAACGGAGCCCGGGGTTGGCATATCCCCGCTGGACGAAAGAGAGGTCCTCACGCTCGACGGTCCGAAGCGAAACCCGCTCGCCCTCGGCGACGCGTGCGCCTGGCATGACGATGACGACGACGGGACCCTCGATACGCTTTCTGACTCGAACCGCCGAGAACCAAAGCGAACCCGAACGGTACGGAGAACTTAGGCGCTTCTCGATTCCCTGGCTTTCACGCGCAGGTTCTTGTAGCCACACTTCCGGCACCGGTCCGCGCGTGCGGAGTTGCGGGCGTTACAGCGCATGCAGATCATCTTTTGAAGGATCCGCGCTTCCGCTTCCTCGAATCGAGCCATACGTGTTTGCGTCCTTCCAGCGGCTAAGGGGTTTCGAGTCGGCGAGCGCGAGAACGACCTCACTTGCGGGTCGAAGCTCGGTCACTCTCGGCGGCGGTCCCCTCTACGCCGCCGTTCGTGGCGTCGCTTCGAGTGCCGGTACCGATGTCGGTATCCGCCCTGTCGGTCTCGACACTGTCGGCCTCGGCTCGGTCGCCGTCACCCTCGTCCGCGAGATAGTCGTCTTGCACGGCGACGACTTCGGCTGAATCGTCACACGCGCTGTACCGTTCGAGGGGTTCCGCATTGAGTTCGAGGAAGGTATGCCCCCACCGGAACTTCGAGCACAGCTCTCGGGCCTGGGCGCGTTCGCCCGCGATGAAGAGGGCACCGGCGAGGGCTTCGACGGTCGTCAGCCGGAACGGACGGCCGTAGTTCACCGGGTTCGCCGCCACGAGGAAGGGTAACGCACGGTGTGGTCCTTCGAGGGAGAAGGCCTCCCGCGTGGCGGTCTCCCACGAGCAATCGAGGGCGACTATCGTCTCGAACTCGTCGGCGGGTGAGAGGGCACGCTCGGCGTGCGGATCGAGCACGACCCCAGGAGGCACCCCGCGTGCGGAGCGATGGAGCACCACGAGATCGAAGCGCGCGAGCTTTCGCGCCGTGCACTTCGCGGGGTCGTCGTCCCCCTCGTATCGGACGTGTAAGCGCACTACCGACCAGAGGGGATCGAGCGGCAAAAATCCGACCACCGATCCGGCGAGAGGAGCGGGAACCGAGGACCGAGACGGAGGTCGACGCTGAGAGCCGAGGCCCGCGGTTATGTGCGTCGCGTCCGACGGGAAAGTATGAACGACCCCGAGACGATCGCACGAGCGTACTACGCGGCCATCGACGAGGGCCGCTACGACGATCTCGAAGCGTTGCTCGGCCCGGAGTTCGTCCACGACCGACCCGACAGAACGCTCGATGGCGCGACGAGGTTCGTCCGGTTCATGCGCGAGGAACGACCGCTGACGGATACGACCCACGAGATCGACGGGTGCTATCGCAATGACGACCGGATCGCGGTCCGGGGTCGACTCCGCCACGACGGCGAGGACCTCTTTTCGTTCGTCGATGCACATACCGTCGAGAACGAACGGATCACACACCTCCGAACGTACACCGGATAGAGCGATCGATCGGGCGACGTTTCGACGAGCGCGAGCGATCGAAGGCGTTTCTCAGGACTCGATCTTCCCGTAGGGCTTCCAGGTGCCGGGGGTCCCTGCCTCGACACAGACCCACCCCAGCGGACCGCCGGCCGCCGGCTCGGTGTTCTCGACACGGCTCCCGACGCCGAACGCGCCCGACCCAGGTGGTGACGTTCCCGAGGAATCGAGCACGACGCCGGAACATGCCTCGTCGATCGCGTCGGCCGCCTCGATCTCCATGTAATCGAGCGTCCCCTGAGCGTCCGATACCGCTTCGAGCGAGATCGGCACCCGAAATCGTCTCGCCGTGTTGGCATAGAGCGAAACGTCCGCACACGAACGGATTGCGTACCCGCAGTCGGCGTCGTGGCCCGTCGCGTCGTTGTCCGCCACGTGGACGTCTTCAGCATCCGCACAGCGAACGGCTCCCCGCCCGACGCCCGCGATCGCGTTGCCCCCGATTCGAACGCCCGAGCCACCCTCGGCCACGATCGCCCACGCCGACGGCGGCCGGCCGACGAAGCGGTTGTCCTTCACGTCAACGCCGGCGATCGGCTCGCCGGCGGAGCGAAGCGCGACCCCGACGTCGAAGCCATTGATATTGTTCTCCGAGACGACCACGTCGCGCGAGCCCTCGCGGACGAGCACTCCGGTACCCGTGACGTCCCGGAGAACGTTGTCGGTAACCGTAATGTCGTCACATCCCCCGATCGAGACGCCGACGTGATCGGCGTCGATGCGGTCGCCGTCGTCACCGCCGATATCCGTACCGCCGTCAGCGTCTCCGTCCCTGTTGTCGTCCGTCCCGGTTCCGTCGTCGTCCGTGCTCGTTTCGCCGCCGCTCGCGTCCCCCCGATCACCGTCGACGCGCATGGCCCGATCCGATCCCGGCTGGGTGTCCTCACCGCCCACGTCGTGCAGATAGTTATCGGAGACGTGACCCGAGACCTCCGCCAGCGCGAGCGCCGTCCCCGAGACTCGTGCGATCGTGTTGTCGCCGATCGTCACGCCCGCGGCGACGGTCGGCCGCTTGTCGGTATCGGGATCGCCGTCCGGATCGCTACTGCTTGGAGCGTCACCGCCCGGGTCGTCGCCCGAGCCGTCGGCGGCCACGTCCGGCCGCCCGCCGCCTTGTCCTGGAGCGACGGAGATCCCGCGCTCGTGGTCCCGGACGGTGTTGGTCTCGATCGAGAGGTTGGTATAGTCACCTTGGAGATCGATGCCGCGCGACTCGCCGTCTCCCTCGACGATATTGTTCGAGACGATGATGTCGTGCCAGTGGGTGTCGGCGTCGCCCAGGACGCCAGCACCGGTACACCGGCGGAACTTGTTCTCCTGGATCGTGAGGTCGTGGCCCCCGCTCCGGTGCAGGTGGACCCCGCGGCCGCAGTCCTCGGCGATGTTGCTCTCGATGTCGACGTTCTCGTTTTCGGTACCGTCGGGGATCGCGTCCTCGGTGCTTCCATCGGGGTGTTCGACGACCAACCCCCCTTTCTCGGTGAGGTTGTCGGCCTGATAGGCGGCGGTTCCGAGCCCCGCGGCGTAACAGTCACGTACCGAGACGTCCTTCGCGCCGGCGACGTCGATGAGGTGCCAGTGCAGTTCCTCGGTTCGACAGCCCCGTATCGTCACGTTCTGGGCCTTCGCGACGCCGATCCCGTTTCCCTTCTCCGGATCGACCGACTCGACGGCCAGTTCCTCGATAACGACGTCCCGGGTCTCCGTCGAGCCGTCGAAGCTCCGGGAGACGAGCGCCGTCCCGTCCGCGTCGGACGGTTCGAACCTGAGGGTGGCTCCCGGTCCGGTGAGCACCGTGTGTGAGCCGTACAGCAGGGAGTAAGTAGTGTAGTACTCGCCCGGCGGGAGCCGGACGACCCCGCCGCCGGCTTCCTCGGCGGCGTCGAGCGCGCGCTGGATGGCCGCGGTATCGTCGGTCTCGCCGTCCCCTACCGCGCCCCACGCGCGCACGTCGTAGACGGGGCTCCGGGCGGTGATCGACTCGGTGGTTCGGGCCGTCTCGAAGATACCTTCGGGGGCGGCGATGTCGAGAGCGTCCCACCCCGAGCCGCTGTCGAGAAAGCGCCCGCCCGAGTCGGTCGCGAGATAGACCCGTCCGGGTTCGCCGAAGTCGGGCCGCTCGTCGATCGGGCCGGCGAGCACGGGCCCGACTGCCGAGGGATCGCTTCCATCGACACCGCTGCTCGCGTCGGGGACGCCCGTGTCGCCGCTGTCCGTGCCGCCGTCGCTCGTGTCGCCATCGGTTCGCCATTGGGAGAGCGCAACGTAGCCGACGCCGGCGGCGAGTCCGCCGAGCGCCGTTCGCCAGGGAAGGCCGGTTCGATCGCTTCGGCTCGTGTCGGTCTCTCGGTCGCCCTCGCTCTCGTTCCTGCTCGTGCCACTCGCGTCATCCGCCTCACCGTCCGCCATTCGTCGCCCCCGCCGCTGTCGTTGCCGTGGTCGCTGTTATCGCCGTTGCGGCCGTCATCGTGCCCGTGCGGTCGTCTGGCATACAGACCCATCCAGTCGGGCGTAGTAACCCCTTTCGGGTGGCAGATGCAGGGAAATCGAAGGGTTCGACCATTAGACTTATATCTCATTTCGTGCTATATATTCGCACGCCCTCGGGAGAACGAACAGCGGAACGCGGCATTGACACCACCTTTCCTCTCCCGAGGGCGTACACTCCTCATAGCCCGTCACGAGAGCGGGAGGTCTGCGTCTCGTGACTGCCGATAGACGGTCGGGATCGTACGTCGTGAGCGCGACTCCACCACGCGCACGGCCGTCGTCGTGAACCCGCGAAGACCACGGGATTCGACGATCACTGCCCTGCGATCGCTTGGGCGCTATACAGCACGGAGAGAGCGAGCATATCGTGGGAACTCCTCAATCGTTACCGACTACCGAGGGTTACTGGAGGTATCAGGCAACGGTACCCGGAGTCGATCACTCGCGCCGGCCAGCACCGACCGCCGATTCGCCTACCGGGTCGTGGCCCTCGATGAGTTCCTGGCCACCCATGTACGGTCGGAGCGCTTCGGGGATCTCGATGGTTCCATCGGGCTTTTGGTAGTATTCGAGCAGTGCGACCATCGCTCGGGGGACCGCCACGCCCGATCCGTTGAGCGTGTGGACGTGTTCGGCGGACTCGTGGCGCTCGGGTCGGTACTGGACGCGTGCGCGCCGAGCCTGGAACGCCTCGAAGTTCGAGACCGACGAGACTTCGAGCCACCGGCCGCCCTCCTCGGGACCGTCGGGCATGTCGTCGGCCGCTGCCCACACCTCGATGTCGTACTTCTTCGCCTGGGGGAACCCCATGTCGCCGGTACACATCGAGAGGACTCGGTATGGGAGGCCGAGCCGGCGCAATACCTCTTCGGCTTCGCCGAGCAGGCCCTCCAATCGATCGTAGCTCTCGGCCGGGCGGACGAAGTTCACGAGTTCCACCTTGTTGAACTGGTGAACCCGGACGATCCCCCTGGTCTCGGTGCCGTGCTCGCCGGCCTCCCGGCGGAAGTTGGGGGTGTACGCCTGGTACTTGAGAGGGAGATCGTCGTCGAGCAGGATCTCCTCGCGGTGCATGTTCGTTACCGGAACCTCCGCCGTGGGACACAACCAGAGGTCCTCGGCGTCGAACGCGTTCACGTGCTCGTCGCTACCCTCACCGCCGTTGCCATCGCCGTCGTCTTCACCCGGACGCTCGTGACCCAGCCGGTAGGCGTCCTCGGCGAACTTCGGGAGCTGGCCGGTGCCGGTCATGGCGTCGCTCGTCACGGGGATCGGCGGGAAGACGTCGAGGTAGTCCTGTTCGCGATGGACGTCTAACATGAACTGGATCAGGGCGTGTTCGAGGCGGGCACCGTCGCCCCGCAGGAAGTAAAACCCGCTCCCCGAGGTCTTGCGCGCGCGGGCCTCGTCGATGATGCCCAGTCGTTCGCCGATCTCGTAGTGGGGAACGACGCCATGACCGGCACCGGGCAACTCACGAAGGTCGGCGAAGCCCTCGCGGCGCAGTTGCTCGTTGTCGCTCTCGTCCTCGCCGACCGGCACCGACTCGTGAGGGATCTGCGGCAGGGTGAGAAGGGCCGCTTCGAGTTCGGTCTCCAGTTCGTTCGCTTCGGCTTCGATTCCCTGAAGCTCGGTTTTGAGCTCCCCCGAGCGCGAAATGGCTTCCTCGGCCTCCGTCTCTTCGCCGGCGGCTTTCAGCTCGCCGATCCGGCTCGACACCTCGTTTCGCTCGTGGCGCAGCTCGTCGCCGCGGGCCTTGAGCTCGCGCCAGCGCTCGTCGACCGCGAGCACGTGGTCGAGATCGACGTCCTCGACGCCTTTCCGAACGATCGCTTCGCGTACCGCCTCGGGATGCTCGCGGAGGAACTGTCGACTAATCATTTCTCGGGAGGTAACGAAAGCCCGAACAAAACCGTGTCGCTCCGGGCGGAACCGGATCGACCGAACGCCCCTCGAACGACCGTTTTCGTGGCCGGTATCGAAGTCACGACCCCCGGTTACCGCTCCGAGGCCGGTCGTGGCTAGCGAGCGGGGACCGGGAGTAGCCACGAGCTACCGAGCACGACCACCCATCGATCGGAGAGGACGACCGATGAAATTAAGTCTGATGGACCTGACGTACGACCACTAATGATCTTCGATCGATCGCATAGACGAGTCGTCGCAGTGGCGATCGTTGTTCTGCTCGCGAGCGTGTTCGTTCCCGGGGCGCTGGCCCAGGAGGCGGGCCAGTCCGAAGGGGAGCCGAACGACAGCCCGCTCAACGCGACGCTCATCGGGCCGGGCGTGACGGTAAACGGCGAGGTAACGGCGAGCGAGAACGCCTCGCAGGCCGACGCTGACTGGTTCGCGCTCCCGGTCCAGGCGGGCCAGAACGTCACCGTGACCTTCGAGAGCGGAAACGACTCCGAACGCCTGCTCGTCTTTCTCGCGAGCCCGGGCGGGTCGGGACTGGGCGGTGCGGGCGGCGCGGGCGGCGCGGGGAACGCTTCGGGCGTCAACGACTCGCTGGCCGATGCCGCCATCGCCCCGAGCGGGGAGACGGTGCAACTGAGTACTACGGCCAACGAGTCGTCGATCTACTTCGTCGGCGTGACGGGCCCCAGCGGGAGCTACGAGTTCACCGTCGAGACGGGTAACGGGACGGCGATAGGGGTGAACGGAACGAACGCGACCGGTATAGCGAACGCCACGGGCGCGGCGAACGCCACAGCGGCGAACGGATCAACGGCGAACGCGACGATGGGGAACACCACGATGGCGAACGGGACGAACGGAACGACCGAAGCGACGAGTACGACGGCCACAACGACCGCGACAGAAACCGCCACCGCGACCGAAACGACTACCGACACGACAACGACCACCACGGCTGCGACGACGGAGACGTCGACCATAGCCGCGGCTGCTCGCCGCCGCGTTGGTCGCCGTGCGGCGACGGTAGGACTCGGCCGTCCAGCCGTCTCATTCTCCCGCTTCGACGTAACCGTGCCCGTCCGATAGGAAGGCAAGCGTGGCCCATCGAACTGGGTGACGATCGCGGAGCCCGAATCCGGATTCGAATCCGAATCCAGGGACTTTTGATCCGTTGCCCGCGTGGGTGGCGGTATGGCGATCGGCGACGTGTTCCAGGTGACGACCGGCGACTGTAGCGACCTCTCTTATGTCGATGTCGGGCTGTACGACACTCCCGGATACGGGTCGGTCTACGTGCTCGACGCCGAGCGGCCGGCGATCGTCGACACCGGGCTCGGGACGAACTACGAACTGGTGCTCGACGCGCTCGACGACCTCGACATCGCGCGCGAAGCTGTAGCGGTAATCGCGCCGACGCACGTCCACCTCGATCACGCCGGCGGGGCGGGCTACCTCGCAGAGGCCTGCCCGAACGCCGAGGTCGCCATCCACGAGATCGGCGCACCTCACTTGATCGATCCCTCACGGTTGGTCAAGGGAACGAAGCGAGCGGTCGGCTCGCGCTGGCAGTACTACGCCGAGCCGAAACCCATCCCTCAAGAACGAATCCGCGAGCTGGAAGAGGGCGACATCGTCGATCTCGGCGATCACGCCTTAGAGACCTATCACGCGCCGGGCCACGCTCCCCACCACGCGATCTATCACGACCCGGCGAACGACGCGCTGTTCACCGCCGACGCCGCGGGCATCTACGTCCCTTCGCGCGACGAGGTCCGGCCGACGACGCCGCCTGCCGATTTCCACCTGGGAAAATCGCTCGCCGACGTCGAGACGATACGGGACCTCGATCCGAGTACTCTCCTGTTCGGTCATTTCGGCCCGCGCGAGACCGGTGACGTCCCTGCCGCCTACGCGGAGGTGCTTACCGAGTGGGTCTCCCGGGTCGCCGACGCGCGCGCCGAACTCGGCGATGACGAGGCGGTCGTCGAGCACTTCGTCGAACGGGCGGACACCGCGGGGATCGAAGACGTCTGGGGCGAAGAGCAGGCCGCCGCCGAGACCGAGATCAACGTCCGCGGCGTGCTCGTCTCGCTCGATCGCCACGGCCGACCGGTCGAAAGCTGATCGAGGCCGTCGAGCCACCGAGCTACCCCCTGCCGGCCCGGTCGAGTGGGAGATGCAAGCCAGGGTATTAGGTGAACGTGAGAGACACTATCACGTACTCCCGTCTCGCGGCAGGGGATCCGGCTCGGATCTCCGGGGGAAACGAGGAGGCAAAGGACATGACACTCCGAGCGGGGAGCGAAACGGGGACGCGAGCATCGAGCGACCGACCGATCGAGCAGTGTGCGTACTGTGGTCGGAGCGAGCCGACGGGCGAGGGCTGTACGACCGATACGATCACGTTTCCCGACGGCGTGATCGAGGAGGCGATCGCGTACGGCGAGGAGAGGGGAACGCGATCGGCCGAGCGCTGTCCGGGCTGTGGGGTTTCCCAGGGGGGCTATCACCACCCCTTCTGCCCGGAGGAGGAATGCCCCCGGTGCGGTCGGGGGCTCATGCGGTGTGGCTGTCTCGACACCGATCGGGTGTGGCGGTAAGGATCGACGTGCCTTCGTTCTCGTCGGGCGGAGCGCGAAACGACGCGTAGACGAAGGGGAACGACGCGAGCGAACCGCGCGAACCGCGTTCCGTTCAGGGTGTGGGTTTCGCGTCGCCGATCGCACGCGAACCCGACGCGTCGAGCGCCGCGGCGCCGTACCGCGTCGCCCGCGCGGGGGCGTAGAGGTCGATCGCGACGTCGCGTTTCTCGCCCGGTCCGAGTTCGCAGACACGGCTCTCCGTGGTCCGAAGGGCGTCTCCCGAGTCGTCGTAAAACGAGCACATCGTGACGACGCGGCGCTCGGGGCCGCCGTTGACGAGCGTTCCCCGGAGCACCGCGAGGGCGCCGTCGCTTGCAGTCAGGTCCACCTCGCTTCCGTTCCCGTCAACGAGTCGCGCCCCTGAAAGGGACAGTTCGGCCGCGTCGCCGGCGTCGCTCTCGCGGTAGGCGTCGATCTGGTTCCTGATACCCTCCGCGCGCCGGGCGGCGTTACCCGACGACCGGCTTTCGAGATCGATCGTCAGCCGGTCGATATCGCTCAACAGGGACTCGCGGCCGGCCCCATCGCGCTCGGCGAATTCCTCTAATTTGGCTCTGATCTCGTCGGTGATTTCACTCACATCGGCGTCGGTTCGGGCTTCGATCTCGTCGAGCGCGTTCCGGAAATCGAGCGTCGGCGGAAGGTCGCTCGCTCCGTCCTCGGAGTCGCGCGATCGGAGTCCGGAGTGATCGGGCGACGTCGAAGCCTCGACGATCTCGCCCTCGTCGTCGAGACCGGAAAGGCGCTCGCGGGCGGTTTCGGGATCGAGAGCGCCGACTGTGCTCGCGACCGTGATTACCCGGTCGGCGCTTACCTTCCCGGTGCCGGCTGCGTCGTCCCGAGCGAACGGCTGGGTGTCTTCGAGGAAGCGAAATATCG
>PXQR01000009.1 GCA_003021235.1 Halobacteriales archaeon QH_6_64_20
ATTCGCTCACGTGCACAAATATGCGCCAGTAGCAAATATATCTTTGCTGTGTGACTCTAAGAGACAGGAGCTAATGAGTTACCTCTCGACCGTTTCGCTCGCCGTGGTCCGGACCGAAATTAGAGTATTGGATCGCTCCCTCTATCTGTTCACTCATCTCGTTCGGCAGAACGCACGGGCGCGACAAGAGTTGAACTGTAGCCACACGCTCTCCAGTCGGCGGTGCGCTTTCCTGATTCGGATCCTCCTATTGACCAAGCAATGCACCCGTGAGCGACCACAGGGAGCGAGCGGTAGCGCGCGCACGGACGGGAGGCACGAACGATCGTAGGGAGTACGCGCTATTTTGTTCATGAGAGCGAAGCTCTCGTGGGCTAATCAGAATCCATACTGATGGTGGTGCGGGTTTTGCCGAGCGAGTGAGCGAGCGCAGCTCAAAAGGTGCGAACCGGGCGCGACGGGATTTGAACCCGCGACGTCTTGGTCCGGAACCAAGAACTCTATCCACTGAGCTACACGCCCTCACCCTGTTATACTCGAGCGATTCGCTTAACGATTGTGAACCGATGAACCGCTCGCAATTGCGAGTCAGTTGGATGAACGAACCCATAAAAGTGCGCTGTCGACCGTCGCTCAGGGGCTCTCGCTGGTCGCGAGCGAGAGGTCGGCAGTCGGATAGGCAACGCAGGTGAGCGAGTAGCCCTCCGATAGTCGTGAATCAGGTAGTCCTCGCTATTGCCGCCGTTCGTGACCTGGCCGCCACAGGAGATACACTGACCCTGCCGACAGGCATACGGCAGGTCCCAGCCCTGCTCCTCGCCGGCTTCCAAGAGGGTTTGATTCTCCGGGACATCGATCGTCTCGCCTTCCTTCTCGTACTCGATCTCGAAGACTTCGGCCTCGTCGTCGGGGATCTCCGCGGGACTCGTGATCTCCTCCGTTTCGGCTTCGCCCTCTTCGAGTTCGCCGCCGGCTTCGCCCTCGCCGATCGCGCCGGCGGGTGCCCCCCCGCCGCCGATCGAGCGGTTCATCGGCTCGGGGAAGTCGGTTTTGGGGACCGACTCGGCGCGCTGTTCTAAGACCTCCTGGGATATGTCCTCGGGGATTGTTCGTCCCGTGCCCTTCGAGAAGTGTAGCACGACGACGACGAGCGTGAACGCCACCCCGAGCCCGACTCCGAACGCCTCGACCATACTCGGGCTACGAAACCGCCGTACAATTACCTGTCGTTTCCCCGAACGCCACGGCTCTCGACCGTCGAGCGGATTGACCCGCAAACCGTCGTCCGGCGATCGCCTCGCGCCGTAGCGCGACGCCTGCCGATCACCACACCGAAGCAGTGATCGGGAGCCGGTCTTCCCCTCTTACGATCAGTTCCCGTTCTACTCCCGACGGGCGACCTCGTGGCGGCCGAACCCGTATCGCAGTCGGTTGACGAGCCGCCGCGAGAACCGTCCTTCCGGCGGAACGCGGCTCGCATAGCGCTCGGCGAGCGCCGCCTGGATCAAAGGTATCGGTACCTCCTGTTCGAGAGCTTCCTCGACCGTCCACCGGCCGGTCGACCCGCCCGCAACCCGATCGGCGACCGTGCCCAGGTCAGTTCCCTCCTCGCGGAAGGCCTCCTCACAGAGTTCGAGCAACCACGAGCGGATCACAGCCCCTTCGTTCCACGTGCGCGCAACGGCTTCGAGGTCGAGATCGTAGCGGCCATTGGAAAGGAGGTCGAACCCCTCGCCGTAGGCCTGCATCAACGCGTATTCGATCCCGTTATGAACGGTTTTGACGTAGTGGCCGGCACCCGACGGTCCCAAGCGCTCGTGGCCCGCCGGCCCGGTCGCCACGGCGTCGAAGATCGGCTCCATTTCCTCGTACGCCCACGCCGGCCCGCCGACCATGAGCGAGAACCCCGCCTCGGCGGCCGCCGGTCCCCCCGAAGTCCCACAGTCGAGATAGGCCGCCGGACAGGACTCGGCCCGACGAACCGAATCCGAAAAGTGTGAATTTCCCCCGTCGACGACGACGTCGTTCTCACTGAGATCGGCTGCGAGGTCGGTGAGCGCGGCGTCGACCGCCTCCCCGGCGGGCACCATGAGCCAGATCCGTTTTCGCTCGGCCAGTTCCGCCGCGAGAGCCGAAAGCGATTCCGTGGGTGTTACGTCCACCGCGGCGGCCGCGTCGAGTGCTTCCTCGTCCGGATCGAAGGCGACGACCTCGTGTCCGCCCTCGATTGCGCGTTCGGCGACGATCCGCCCCATCCGTCCTAACCCCACGACGCCCAGTTGCATGGTCGGGAGTTATCACGCGGTGGCGTAGCGGTTACGATCGCCCGCTCGAACCCGAACTCCTGATGCAGGCTCCGGCTCGCGATGTACGCTCAAACGTTGAAGCTCCGTCGAGACGGTATCGAAGCTCAGCGATCGCCGCCGTCGCGGCCGAGTTCGCCGAACCCACTCCGACGACTCGGCGACCGTTCGCTCCTGTGCGTGGACGTTTTCCGTGACGGCCTCGGCATCGTCCTGGACGCTTTTCGCACCTCTTTCGACCGACTCGGCGAGCGAGGCGACTCGACCGTCGCGGCCTGCTCGTCATTCGCGGTCGCGACCGTCTCGATACCGTTCGCGATCTCCTCGACCGCGCCGGTGATCTCGTCGAGCGCCGACAGCGCCGCTTCCATCTCCTCGCTCGTGCCCTCGATCCGCTCGTTCGACTCCTCGACGGCCTCGACGGTCGCGGCCATCTGCTGTTGGGCGGTCCCGATCCCGGCGGTGATCTCTTCGGTGTGTTCGCGGGTCTCCTCGGCGAGACTCTTTATCTCGTCGGCGACCACGGCGAAGCCGGCACCCGACTCGCCGACACGTGCGGCCTCGATGTTCGCGTTCAATGCCGAGAGGTTGGTCTGGTCCGCGACCTCGGCAATGACGTCGACCACTGCGACCACGTCGTTGATCCGTGACTCGAGAGCGCGCTCACCTGCTCGACGAGCGCCTCGCCCGAGGCCACCATCTCGTCCATCGCCTCGCTCGCCCGAGCGCTCGACTCCTGACCGGTCGTCGCGGCTCGCGGGCCTGATCGGCGGTCGCGGCGACGTCGGCTATTCCCGCGCCGAGGGCGTCCATTTCCGAGACTACTGTCCCCGGTCCTCGTGTTGTGTAGCGGCGGTGCCTTCGATGTCGCTCGCCAGTTGTGCGGTCTCCTCGATCCCGGAGACGAGTTCGGTGGTGTGTTCTTCGACCCGTGAGACGGCGGTCCTCAAACGCCCTGCGGTCTCGTTGACCTCGGTGACGACGCCGAGTGACTCCGATTCGAGCACGTCGTTTGCATCCTCGTAAGTCGCCCGCGCGGAGAGATCACCCCCGCCGATCGCCATCAGCGTCTCGTTCACGTCGGCGACGAGCGCTTCGGTCGCTTCCTGGCGCATTCGATCGGTTCGGTCCTGGACGGTCTCGACGACGCCGGCGAACTCGCCGTCCTCGTAGACTGGGCTCGCGGTGAACCAGGCGTCGATCTCCTCGCCGTCAACCATAACCATCGTGTTCGTGTCCCCGTAGCGAGTCTCGGCGGCTCCGGTCGAGCGAGTCACGTCGAAGACCTCGTCAGCCGATTCGGGCGCTTCGACGATCTTGTCCGCGAGCGTCTTCGTCCGTCGATCGTCGTGGTAGAAGGCCATGCTTACCGCCGTCGTGCCGAGGACGTCCTCGCGAGGGGTGCCGGTGAACTCCTCGGCCGCTCGGTTCCACAGCCGAACGAGGCCCTCGGCGTCGAGTACGAAGACGACGGACGGCAACGCGTCGGTCAGGTCTCGTTGAACAACGACCCGGCGTCGGACGCCGGCACTGGTGTGGATGCCGGTGACGAGGATCGGGTCGGAGCTTCGGTGTCGGGATCGTTGACTCCCATCTCTCGATCTATGTTTGTGTGGTCTCGGTACGGAACATAAACTCCCGTCGCTCTTGTGAACGAGATTGTTGGTAGCGCGAGAGCGGTTCGACTGGTGTGGGTTAATCCTCCGTTTCAGCCGGTGAAAAGCTGTTTCTGAGACTCCCCCAGCCGAAGTCTCGAACAGCAAAACCGACAGACGGCTCTCCACCAACAAAGTCCTTCACAAGAGCGACTCCCGTACTTGAATGGGCGTTCGAGCGGGTTACTGCTTACGGATCGAGGGGACCGTACGTCCGGACGACTCCCGGACCGGCAACCTTTATGACCGCAGGTCCGTTGGTAGCCATACATGTGCGTCGCGTCCGCGGTAGTACGTTCGTAGCCGCCTTCCGGCTTTTACGCGGTGGCAACCACGGATAGCGATGACTTCCTTTACAGATGAGCGAGATTCCAGACACCTACGACCCCGACGAGACCGAATCGAAGTGGCGCGAACAGTGGGCCGGAACCGATCTCTATCGGTACGAGCGGATCGAGGAGGACTCGGCGACGGGTTCGTCCGCTGACGACAGCGACGGCGACGAACCCGACACCACCGAGAGACCCGACAGTGCCGAGGGGACCGACGAGGTCGCCTCAGCCGAGAGTGCTGACCGGCCCGATTACGTGATCGACACGCCCCCGCCTTACCCCACTGGGGACTTTCACATCGGTAACGCGCTCGGGTGGTGTTACATGGACTTTGCCGCCCGGTATCGCCGCCTCAAGGGCGAAAACGTCCTGTTCCCGCAGGGCTGGGACTGTCACGGCCTGCCGACCGAAGTCAAGGTCGAGGAAAACCGCGACGTCCACCGGACCGACGTCTCTCGCGAGCAGTTCCGCGAGTGGTGCATCGAGCATACCGAGACCCAGATCGACTCGATGAAGGAGACCATGGACGAGTTGGGGCTCTCCCAGGACTGGTCGGCGGAGTTCCGGACGATGGATCCGGACTACTGGGGGCGGACCCAGCGCTCGTTCGTCGCAATGGCTGACGACGAGTACGTCTACCGCGACGAACACCCCGTCAACTGGTGTCCGCGCTGTGAGACGGCGATCGCCGACGCCGAGGTCGAGACGATCGACCGCGGCGGGGCGCTCTATTACGTCGATTTCCCCGGAGCCGAGAACGACACCAGCGACAGCGATGGCGACGGTAACGACGACGCTGACCGCGAAGGAATCGAGATCGCGACCACCCGGCCGGAACTGATGGCCGCCTGCGTGGCGATCGCCGTCCATCCCGACGACGAGCGCTACGAGGGCCGCGAGGGCGACTCCATCGAAGTGCCGCTGTTCGGTCAGGACGTGGACGTGGTCGCTGACGGCGAGGTCGATCCCGAGTTCGGAACCGGCGCGGTGATGATCTGTACGTTCGGCGACAAACAGGACGTGAGCTGGTGGCAGGAGTACGACCTCCCGCTTCGGCAGGTCTTCACCGAGGACGGCCGCCTCACGGAAGCGGGCGGCGAGTTCGCCGGTATGGAGGTCGACGCGGCCAAAGAACGGATCGCTACCGAACTCCAGAAGACCGGCCACCTCAACGGTGAAGAGCCGGTCGAACAGTCCGTCGGAGCCTGTTGGCGGTGTGACACCCCGATCGAGATCCTGAGCAAAGAACAGTGGTTCGTCCGGGTCGACACCGAGGAGATCCTGGAGAAGGCACGGCAAGTAGAGTGGATCCCCGAGCACGCCTATAGCCGCTTTGCGGACTGGGCCGAAGGCATGGAGTGGGACTGGGTAATCAGCCGCCAACGCGTGTTCGCAACGCCGATCCCCGCCTGGTTCTGCGGGGCGTGTGGCTACGTCCACGTCGCCGACGCCGACGAACTGCCGGTCGAGCCGACGGACGAGGATCCCGGGATCGAGGCCTGTCCGGACTGTGGGAAAAGCGATTGGCACGGCGAGACCGACGTCATGGACACCTGGATGGACTCGTCGATCTCGCCGCTTTTCATCTCGGGGTGGCCCGACGAACCCTTCGAGCCGGTCTCGTTGCGTCCGCAGGGCCACGACATCATCCGCACATGGGCCTTCTATACGATGCTCCGGACGGCGGCATTGGAAGACGAGATCCCGTGGGAGGAAGCGCTCGTCCACGGAATGGTCTTCGGCGAGGACGGCAACAAGATGTCGAAATCCCGGGACAACTTCGTCCAGCCCGAGGAAGTCGTCGACGAACATTCGGCGGACGCCTTCCGACAGGCAATCGCGCTCGGTGGCCAGCCGGGGAGCGACATCCAGTTTCAGCCGAAAGAAGTGACGAGCGCCTCCCGATTCATGACGAAGGTCTGGAACATAACCCGGTTCGCCGCAGGACACTTAGAGAAAGACCTCGCACTGGAGGAACCGGCCTATCGGGACGCCGATCGGTGGATCCTCTCACGGTGTTCGGAGGTCGCTACGGAGGTCGCAAAAGACATGAACGCCTACCGGTTCGACCGGGCGCTCAGAAGAGTTCGAGAATTCGTCTGGCACGACCTGGCCGACGACTACGTCGAACTGATCAAGGGACGGCTCTACGAGGGCCGGCCGGGCGAACGGGACGCCGCCCGCCACGCGCTCGCCACAGTGTTGGAGTCCTCGCTGACGATGCTCGCACCCTTCGCGCCCTTCCTAACCGAGGAGGCCTACAGTCACCTACCGGGAACCGACGGTAGCGTCCACGCCACCTCCTGGCCCATGCTCGACAAGCGCGACGCCGAGGCCGAACAACGCGGGGAGCTGATCGCCGACGTCGCGGGCGAGGTCCGAGCCTGGAAATCCGAGACCGGACGGGCGCTCAACGCCGACCTCGAACGGATCGAGATCTACCCCGAGACGACGATAGATCACCTCGACACGTACGACCTGAGCGAGACGGTCGGCGCGCCGATCTACGTCGAGGCCGGTCGGCCGAACGTCGAACTCGTCCCCGTCGGGGTCGACCCCGACCACAGCGTGATCGGCCCGGAGTTCCGCGACCGGGCGGGTGCGGTCGTCGGCGCGCTCGAGGACGCCGACCCCGCCGAGATCAAACGCCAGGTCGACCGGCAAGACGAGATCGAACTCGACGCGAACGGCGAAGCCCTCCTGCTCGACGGCGAAGCGGTCGAGATCGAAGAAGAACCCCGCGCCGGCGGCGAGGAAGTCGCCGTCCTGGAGACCGAGACGGCGACGGTGTTGGTGTTTCCATAGACACGCACTTTTTTGCTCGTCGGATGTCCTCGCTCCCTTCGGTCGCTGTGGGCATCGCTCCTCGCAAAAACCTGCACTAAAAAGTCCGCTCCTTCGCTCGCTTTGCTCGCTCAGTCACGGGGAACCGCTCGTTCCCTACGGTCACTCGCGGATGCTACGAGTTTCCGCATGACAGAACCTACTACTATTTGATCAACAACGAGAACACGACATTAATAGCTGGCACTCATACTCAGGGTATGTCCGTCGCGCACCAGATGGTCGACGTGCTCATCGCGGGGTTGATCGCTGGCCTCTCGTCGTTCGTGCTCGGGGCCGTCGCGCCACAGCTCGCCGTTACTCTCGGCGTGATCTTCGCCAGTATGTACTATTTTTCTCGGAACCCGTGGGGCTCCCAGCGCGGCGACGAATACAACGAGGCGATCGACGATCTGTACGACCGCTATCTGCCGTTCTGACCGGCGCATCCGGACCCATGGCATTTTGGCCGTCGATCCAATGGGTGGCGCATGGAACAGGCGCTGTACGACCGTCCGGACGCCTACGATGCGTTGTATGCGAGCAAGGATTACGAGCGCGAGGTACGGTTCGTCCTCAATCGGTTCAACGAGCACGGCAACAGTGGGGATCGCGTGCTCGTTGTCGGCTGTGGTACCGGCCAGCACAGCCTCTTCCTCCGTGAGCGGGGTTTCGAGGTCACTGGTGTCGATCCGAATCCGACTCGAGTTTCGATACCGACGACCCGACGTTCGATCTCGTGTGGGTCCCTTACACCGTGTTCAACTATCTCACAGCCGACGAACTGGTCCAGGCGCTTCGATCGCTCACCGACTGCCTCGTGAACAACGGCATGCTGGTGTTCGACCTCGGCGACTTCCCCACGATGCCCGGGCCGGCCTTACAGGTCGTTCCGAGCGCCGAGCGCGACTGTGCTCGCCTCTACCAGCACCGGGCGATCGGCGACGACTGCGTTCGGATGGACGCGCTCATCTTCTTCGGCGAGGAGTGGTTCGTCGATACGCACACGCTCACGACGTTCGACGCGGGAACCGTCGCTGACTCGCTAAACGAACTCGGCTACGCCGTCGAAACCCACGACTGGTATGGGGATGCCCCGACCGTCATGGCGGACCCGGCGGTCGTCGTCGCCCACTGACCGATCGCTGACCGACCGACGCTGTTGCCGCCGCCATCGCATCCGCGAGCGAACCGGAGGTGAACGAGCGGTTCCCCGTGACCGAGCGACTGAAAGGAGCGAGGGAGCGGTAGCGCGCACGGACCGGAGGCACGAACAGAGTGAGTAACGAAGGGAGTACGTGCTATTTTGCTGGAGATTTTGCCGAGCGCGGCCGTAGGTCGCGCGCAGCGCAAAAGGTCCGCTAGAAAATATTCGCCCGCCGATAGACGCTGATACCCGTATCGGTGATCTCGTAGGGTTTGGTCTCCCGTGAATGGCTCGCGTTCCGGATCTTCTGGATCTCGACGGCCAACCTCGTCTCCTGAAAATCGGATGGTCGGACGTACTGGAGGACGAACACGGCGTCGGTGAGGTACTCGACGATGCCGTACCGGGAGGCATAGGCGGTGTCCTCGCTCGCCTCGCTCGTGAGCAACGTGGTGACACCGGCTTCTTTGAGACTCCGTGCGAACGCGAAGATCTCAGTGCGGCGTTTCGCGGGGTCGTCGTACATCGTTTCGAGCAACGAGACCGAATCGAGGACGACCCGCGAGGCACCGAACTCGGCGATCAATCGGGGGAGGTCACTACGGATCCCCCTGAGGCTCGTCGCCATCTCGACCGGATCCAGGTCGACGACCGCGAGGCGGTCCTCCTCGCAGTAGCGCTCGAACTCCCAGTTCTTCTCGCCGGCCGTGTCGAGCACTGCCTCGCGGCTCTCTTCGAGCGCGATGAAGATCGCCCGCTCGTCGTCGCAAAGCCCCTCTCGGAGGAACTGAAGCCCGACGGTCGTCTTCCCCGTACCCGCACTGCCGATCACCGCGATCAGCGAGCGTTCGGGCACTCCGCCGCGGATCATCTCGTCGAGGCCCTCGATGCCGAAGTCCACGCGCGGGATGGCCGACTCGAACGCCTCGTCGTCACCGTCGAACCCCGAGTCGTCGCCGCCGGCGAGCCCCTCCGGTCCACCCGTCTCACTGCCCCCACTACCACCGCCGAAGGCACTGGCGAAGTCCTCCTCGAACAGTTCCTCGGAGCCGTCCTCATCGTCCCTGTCGCCCCCGTCGTTTCCGTCGCTCCCGTCGCTTTCCCCGTTCGTATCGGCCCGCTCGCTCCCGTCGTCCCTGCTATCAGAGCGCTCCTCGGTAGACCCGGCTACGTGCCCCTCTCGCTCGGCCGACGGGTCGACGGCCGCCGGATCGTCCGCTCCCGACAGTTCGGGATCGTCGCTCACCGACGATCGCCTCGTGCGGACCGTGCCATACCTCCCGATCGCTCCGGTATCCCTAATCAACTCTCGCTCCGATAGGGCGACCCTACGAGCGGTCAGGTGGCGAACGCACCGTCGGTCGAAACCCATAACGAACCTCGAACCTAACGATGTGTGATGAGTCATGGGTTGCCGGACGTACAGGCGTCGAGTCCGGACGTGACGGTGGGACTGAACCGCGTCGGCGTCACCGACGTCGAGAAACGCCTCTCGCTCGCGCGCGAAGAGGAGGAGTGTCCGGTCATGCTGATGGCTACCTTCGCCGTCTACGTCGACCTCCCGGGGTGGCGAAAGGGCGCGGATATGAGCCGGAACATGGAGGTGATCGACGAGACGATCGAGGCCGCCGTTCGCGAACCCGTCTACCGGACCGAGGAGGTCTGTGGCGACGTCGCAGAGCGCCTGCTCGACAAGCACGAGTACACCACCCGCGCCGAAGTCCGGATGGACGCCGACCTCGTGCTCGACGAACACACTCCCGAGACGGATCGACCCACCCAACACACCGTCGAGGTCAAAGCCGGTGCGACCGCCACTGCCGAGGGCACGACCGAGGAGATCGGCGCGCGCGTCACGGGTATGACGGTCTGTCCGTGTTCCCAGGGGATGTCCGCCGCTCGCGCACGTGACAGCTTAGGTGAGTTGGGTGTCGACGACGAGACGATCGAGCGCTTCCTCGACGAGATCCCTCAGCCGGGCCATGCCCAGCGCGGTCACGCTACCCTCACTGTCGAGAGCGACGGTGAACCCGACGTCGATCTGCTCGACGTGATCGACGTCGCCCGCGACGCGATGAGTGCCCGGATATACAACCTCGCGAAACGCCCCGACGAGGACTACATGACCCACCGCTCGCACGCGAACGCGAAGTTCGTCGAGGACTGCGTGCGGGACATGGCCGAAGGCTGTGTGGAGCGGCTAGACGAGTTGCCCGATGAGGCCGTGATCCACATGACCCAATCGAACGACGAATCGATCCACCAGCACAACGCCCACGCCGAGCGGGTCGCCGCGCTCGGGACCCTCCGCGAAGAACTGAACGGGAACGGCAAACGGGTGCCGGCCGAAGACTGAGTTCGGCACATCGCTCGATACGCCCTCGATCTTTCCCGTTAGCCCCGATACAGATAGTAGGTCCTCAGCTGGGTCTCTTTTTATCAAGAGGTAGAGACTGCGATGGGATGTTTCGGGTGGGATCGGAAGGGGCCGGACGCTCGACTCGGGGGGCTCGTTGTCGTTCAAAAGGCGCTACGCGCCTTTTGTGATGACGAGAGAGCTATGCTCTCTCGAACCACGCTCCTCGTCGCTCGCTCTGCTCGCTTTTGTGGTGCTTACTTCGCCCGCCTTCGTCGAGCGTCCGGGGGCTTCCTAAGCGGTCTCCCGGCTCGTTCTCGAAAAAGTCGCTGAACACTAAACCTCAGATCGAGGCTAAAACGTTTTGAGGCGGGGCCGAGTAAGCGAAGTATGTTGCTCCGGATCATCGGGTTGCTTCTCCTCATCCCGCTGTTCGACATCGTGTTGTTGGTGTTCGTCGCAACGCGTCTGGGCGCGCTCCCGACGGTCGTGCTCGTCGTGCTCACGGCGCTGATCGGCATGATGCTCGTCCGCGCGGAGGGCAGACACACCGCCCGGAAGATCCAGGACAAACTCGCGAGCGGTCGGCTCCCGGCGGACGAACTGCTCGACGGCGGACTGCTGATCGCCGCCGGTGCGTTCTTGCTTACGCCGGGGTTGGTGACCGACCTCGTTGGGCTGATTCTCGTGATCCCGCCGAGCCGGTATCCGATCAGAGTCGCGACGAAACGGTTCGTCATCCGCCCGTACGTCAATGCCCGGACTGGGGGCCTGTACACCGGGACGGCCTACTCGGGAGGCTTTCCCGATCCCGAAGAGCGGAGCGGAAGCCAGGACACCTACGATATCGATCGCGACGATTACAACGTCGAGGACTGATCCCGGATCGGTTCGTACCGTCCGTGAGCACGTGATAACGGTTCGAGCGGCCCAAGCGGTCGGCGATCGACGGCCCCTGTACTCGTGTGCGGAAGAGAAACGTTTAAACGGAAAACGGAGCAACTCGGAAACGCGTCTACCTGGGCCAGTGGCTCAGTCAGGTAGAGCGCTCGGCTGATAACCGGGAAGTCCACGGTTCAAATCCGTGTTGGCCCACCTTCGAGGGCCGACCCGCTTCCCCAGCCATCTAACCTCGGTTCCTCATTTAGAACCCGAATTTATAGTCTATCTTAGAGTTAACTACGTGTGACATATCTTCAACCCAAGAGAAGTTGTTGTCCGGAAGGTCGGGAAATTCATCTTCGTTTTCAATATACAATCCCAAGTAGTCGATTTCATCTGGGCTTACTATCGATCTCTGCTCGAATAGATCTAGTCTCGATTGGATGTAATGCTTCAAACGGTCTGGTTCGTTTAGAACTTCAGTAAGTATTTGTAAATCATAGATATCAGCTACATACGGCGGAACGTCACTGACATCCACTATTACATCGATCAGATGGGTGGCTATCGAGTCATAGGGTTCGCCGACAACCACCATTGGTTGGTATGTGGGATAATCTTCTATCGTTAGTGGTGCCCCATCGTGTATCAATTCATCAAGTCCCTCATCCCTGAGCCGTTTAACCAATTCAAGCGCCTGGTCCGTGTAACCTCTTCCGATTTTTCTGTTGATTGCTGATTGTATCTTATCATACTCACCACGACGAGTGCTGAGCGGGAGCTTTCCCGATTTACACTCTATAATAAGTACCATGTCTTGGGCAAATACCAGCACGTCGCAGGCTTCTTCTAAGCTATCTGGGTATAGTGGATTCAAGAAGACATTACTTTCTCCGAAAACCTTTGATAGACAGCTATAAGTCCAATTTTCCACATAGTCCCCAAATACTCTTCCGAACTCTCCTCCTGTTTCGCCAGACGGATCTCCATAGTCGGGTAGCTCAATCAGGTCGTAATAGAATGTCTCAACTAACGCCCGACGAACCGCATTGGGCCGCGGTATGAAATACCGACTCCCAAGTTGTAGAATTGGGTGTCTATGTAGAGGATTGAATTGGTATGGGTGTTTGAAATCGAACTTGCTGTCTTCGGCGCTTTCTATCTCAACACTCATACGATCCAGGTAGTTAATAAATACAGGTTCTGCTAAGTCATCCGGAAGATGATTGACTAAGACAGATTCGGTCAACGACAGCGTGTGATGATAATCTGAGAGTTGGTGGTAATACTGCTCCACTAATTCAGCGTCCCGCTTGAAATCGTCACTGCCTGACCCTATCTGGATTTCTCCTTTTTCATCGAATTCATCGATCATACTATCAAGAGTGTGGCCCTCTGCGGGTATTTCTTTCAGTGATATCTCATCTCGTCCAATTAGCCAGCGCCGACACTTCGCTGCAATCTCCTCGATATGATCTGTGGATTGTATGGCTTCTTCAATCGTGAAGCCGAGCTCTCTTTTTAAATATTTGTTATGTGGAGAGTATGCTTTTTTCGCAACCTCGATCGGCTGATCGCTCATCATAAAACGACCAGTGGCAAGTTCTCGCTGTAACATGCTAAATTCTACAGTATGTTTAAGCTCATCTTCTTTAGACGACTCAGGTGATAGGCCAACCTCTGAGAACAGGTATGCTAGAGAGATATCGAGTGCTGGTGAAACAAGTTCTCTGTATGAGTGTTCCTTGCTTCCTTCCCCTGTGTGTGCTATGATTAATCCAACCACATAATCATGAAGCGCGGGAGGTAGACCAATTGTATCGTCTCGAATTGGCATATTAGTTACAACAGCGTTAAACATACTACATAGAGTTATGCGTTCGAGAGCAGCTTTGGTGTTTGTCTCCTGTATGAGATCGACATAGTTGGCCACCAATTCATCAACGCTTGGTCCGTCTCGTACCCTGCGAACTAAGTCAAGTGAATCCTCGTGCTCGAAAGGAATCGAGAATGTGTCTAAGTTACCCAGATTATCAGCCATCATTACATTTAGTGCAGATAGATACTTATACCATGCTCCCGAGCTAAAGCCATTGTCCGTTTAGAGCTGCTGCTAGCCAGTTGTTGACTCGTCGCAACCGCGAG
>PXQR01000010.1:0-2442 GCA_003021235.1 Halobacteriales archaeon QH_6_64_20
CACTGCCGTACTGTCGTCTATCGGCGACCGAGAGGCTGAGGTCGTGCGTCGGAGCGTCGCCGTTCCTCGGCGGCTCGGCGGTTGTGTCGATGTCGATCGGGCTACTCGAAGCCCGCCAGCACCGCTTCTCGGAGGTCCGCTTCGCTCACCTTCCGTGGGTTCGTCGCCAGCCGTCGCTCCTGTATCAGGGTGTTCTCGACGACCTGGTCAGTGTCCGAGCGGTCGCAACCGACCGCCGCGAACGATCCTGGGAGGCCGATCGCCTCGCGCAAGCGATCGCACTCGGCGAGGAGGTCGTCCGCGCCGGCCGCTGGATCGTCGTGATCGTCGCCGTCGTCGTCCCCACCGTCGCCGTTTCTCGCTCCGAGCGAGTCGGCGACCGCGGCGTACTCTGCCTCCTTCGCGGGCCGGTTGTACGCCAGCCCCACACGGATCGAGGCGGCGAGGCACTCGCCGTGCGACCGGTCGGTCATACCTCCGAGGGTACTCGCGAGCGCGTGGACGATCCCGAGACCCGCGATCGAAAAGGCGACGCCCGCGAGGTGCGATCCGAGGCTCATCGCCCGACGGGCCGCCCGGTCCTCCCCGTTTTCGACCACCCCTTCGAGACCCCCGTGTACGAGCGAGAGCGCCCGTTCGGAGAGCGGACGGGAGGCCGGGTTCGCCCCCTGGTAGGTGATCGGCCGCTCGGGGACCTGCCGGTAGTCCCTGGCCAGCAGTGATTCGAGCGCGTGAACGAACGCATCGAACCCCGACCGAGCGGTCTGTCCTCGCGGGAGCGAGAACGTGAGCGTCGGATCGACCAGGGCGACGTCCGGCCGGAGGTATTCGTCGCTCGCGCCGCGTTTCACGCCGTCGTGACTGATAACCGCCGTTTGGGTCGCCTGCGACCCGGTGCCGCTCGTCGTCGGCACGGCGACCAAGGGTGCTACGGGTCCGGGAACCCGACCGACGCCGAGGTACGCCCGCGCACTGCCGCCGTGCGCGCTCAGTGCGGCGGCGAGCTTCGCGGTATCGATACACGACCCGCCGCCCACGGCGACGAACCCGTCCCCGTCGGTCGTGAGGCCTCCGAAATCCGCGGTCGAGGGTTCGGTCGCCGCGTACCAGGTCTCGACGTCCCTGTCGAGCGATCCGACGACCGTATCGAGTATCCCGGCGGCGTCGATCCCCTCATCGGAAACGACGATCGGCCGCTCGACGCCGAGTTCGTCGAGAACGTCGGGGAGGTCGGCGGCCACGCCGTCGCCGAACCGGAGGTCCGGCGTGCGAACGGTAAGCGCCGTTCCGTCGGGTACATCGTTTCGGTGCATGTCGCGGACTGTGCGGCGTCGGGCCTAATCCTATCGGCGATCGAGGAGAGCATGACCTCGAACGGCCGACCGGCCGATCGGCGTTGGTGTCGTCGACTCCGGTCGGAACCGGTCGGAATCGATCAGCATCGGTCGGCGTCGGGATCGAACACGCCGATCAGGACAGCGCCTCGTCGTAGTACGCCGCGAGCGGGCCGATGGCTTCTACGTGTTCGGCCTGTCTGGTGAGCGCGCTCACGGCGAAGCTGTCGGCCTTCGTCCCGTAATCGACGATCCAGTACGGTACGTGAACGAGTTCGAGGTCGTCGAGCGAACTCTCGGGCCGCTTCACTGGACGGTACTTGCGATCGAGGTACTTCCAGAGCCACTCGCGCCAGACGGTCGCTACCTCCTCCTCGTCGAGCGTCGGTTCGAGCACCGTCGCGGGATCGACTCCTTCGAACCGGCGTTCGGGTAGTTCGACGTCGACCTCGCCGACACGGCCGGTGATCGCGTCGATTCCGGCGAGGAACTTGATCTCCCGGTTGCCGCCGACGTATCGGTACAGTGTGACGGTAGTGTACGCGAGGTAGTCGGGATAGTACGCCGTGTAGATCTTCGGAGAGTCCTCACGACCGACGATCTCGGCGAATCGGGTCCGGAGGAAGCGCCCGAGGGTCATTCGCTTCGTCCGGTCGACGGCGTCGGCTGCCGGGACGCGCGGCTCGATCGTCCGGACGTCGATCGAACGCTCGTCGGCCATCGAGCGCCCCGAGGATTCGGACACTCAGTCCTCTCCGGACTCCGCTTTGTTCTCGCTCTCGATCCCAGTCCCCACTCGCGTCTCGGCCTCGGCTTCGGCCTCTCCCCGAGTTCCGGCCTCGCTCCCGGTGTCGGTCCTCGTGTCGGTTTCGGCTTCGGCTTCGGGTACCGGTCGGCCGCCGTCGGCGCGTGCGCCCCGTTCGGGACCGAACACCTCGTTCAGATGTCCGGCGGGGAGCGGTTCGGTAAAGCGGCTCACGACTACCGTGACCACACACGAGACGATGAAGCCGATCCCCGAGGAAGCAAAGGGGTTCTCGTTGTAGGGGTACCAGCCCTCGTAGAACCCGGCCTGTGGGCCGAGGTGAATGACGAAGTACACCGCGAA
>PXQR01000010.1:2589-8467 GCA_003021235.1 Halobacteriales archaeon QH_6_64_20
CCCAGAAACGCCGCGACGATCGGCGGCAGGTTCTGTACGAACAGCGTCGGGATCACCGCGTCGGGGTTCTGCAGTTGAATGTCCTGTGCGGCGGCGAGAATCCCCCCGAGGAACATGAGCGGCAAGGTAATACCGATGACCGCAGAGATGGTGAGGAACTTCTTCATGTACTCGTTACCCTTGATGGCAAAGAACTTGTTACCGAGATGGGGGAGTGCGGTAAAGCCAATGTGAGCAATGAACAGTAAGAGTATCACCCACCAGTTCGCAAAGGTCGCGTTCTCGGAGCTGAAGTGAACGTCCCACTGCATACTGGGTTCGAGCGCGGCGTTGACCGCGCCGGCACCGCCTTCGAGCCCCCAGCCGGTGGCGAACATGACCACGATGAGGATCGTGATAGCGATCATGATCGCCCCCTGGATGGCGTCGGTGAGGATGTCCGCATACGAGCCGCCCGCCGTCAGGTACAACAGCAGAAGGCCGCCGGCAACCCAGATGCCGACGCCGTATTCGAGCCCGAGAATCGCCTCAAAGACGAACCCAGCAGCCGTGATCTGTGCCATGATATAGAAGAGGAGGAACAATCCGATCGTCGCGGCGAGCACCCGGATCGTCGGGCTCTGAAAGCGATCGCCCAGGAAGTCCGGCACGGACTGGGAGCCGAAGCGATCGCCGACCTTCTTCGTGATCCGTGCGACCAACAACACCCCGAGATAGATGCCGATCGGGTAGATCATCGCGTAATACCCGGCCTTGAACCCGACCGCGTAGCCGAGCGCGGGAATCCCCAGAAAAGTCGAACCGCTCGCAACCGTCGCTGCGTAGGCAAACGCCAGCGCGAGGAAGCCGAAGCCACCCCTCGCCGTCGCGTAGTCGTCCTGGGAGTTCGTCCGCCGGTAGCCGATATATCCCAGGCCGGCGATCAGAACGACGTACCCGAGCAAAAAGCCCCAGCCCCAGGTAACGACGGTTTCGTTGGCCGCCATTACTCGCTCTCCCCGTCCGGTCGGTCACCCGTTCCGTGCCGCTTGGAGTTGCGCGCCTCGATATAGTCTTCGAGCCTCGTGATCCAGACGGCGACGAACGCGAGGAACACGACCGTCGTTGCCGTAAGCACCTGCAAGACGTTCACAGCCATGTGTGGCCGTCTTACGTCATAGTATGATAAACCTTCGTACGGCGTCGATCGGTCGTCCCGGACTTGGCTTCCGGCGACGACGGACGCTTCGGTGACGCCGACGGTACGAGCGCCGCTCGGATCGATCGAGAGTAACAGAGATAAGTCACCCTCGCTCGTGGGCAGTGTATGGCCCTGAGGGACGCCGGCACGAGCGCCCTGCGTGTCGGGGTGATCGTCGCGCTCGTCGCGGTGCTCGTCGTCGTCACGGTCGCGACCGCCTTCGCCGGACTACAGATCGGTGGCCCTCCCGCCGAAGGCGGCCCGACGCCGATCGATTCGTGTACCGTCCTTTCGAATCCGGGGGCTTACGAGCTGACCGGAAACCTCGGAAATCGGAACGAGAGGGTCTGTCTCCGGATCACGGCGAGCAACGTCACTTTCGACGGCAACGGCTACCGGGTCGACGGCGTCGATGCCTTCGGATCAGGTGGTGTGATCGTCGGCTCGCTCGATCGAGGGACCGAGAACGTCAGCGTTTCTAACCTTACCGTGACCGACTGGGACGACGGGATCCGCTACCTCAACGTTACTCGCGGGCGGGTTACGAACGTGACGAGTGCCAACAGCCGGATCGGCCTCGCCGTTCTGAACGGATCCGGCGTTACGGTGTCGAACACGACCGCCGCCGCGAACACGCTGTATGGCATCTCGGTCACGCGGGACAGCCGCCGTACCCTGCTGGTCAACAACACCGCCCAGGCGAACACCCTGTTCGGGATCCACATGGTCGGCACGGGCGGGAACACGCTGAGAGGCAATCGGGCGGTAGCCAACGAGTACGGTATCGCCCTGATCGACGCCGACCGCAACGATCTCGTCGGCAACAACGCGAGCCTGAACCGAATCGCCGGCATCTGGCTCTCGGCGGCCGATCGCAACGAGGTCGTCGATAACTACGTCTCCAATCGCTTCTACGGCATCTATCTCGCGGATCGCTCGACCCGGAACCTCCTCGTGACCAACACCGTGCGTGCGAACGCCGTCGGCGTCCGTCTGGTCGAGAGCCAGCGCAACCTCGTCGAGCGAAACCGTATTACCCGAAGCCGCGCGGAGGCGATCTTGTTGCTGTCGAGCGACGACAACCGCCTCGCCGGCAACCGACTCGCGGACAACGGCCGCAGGGTCGTGATCCGCGAGTCGACGAACGTCACCGGACCCGATAGCGAGAACGCGACGTCAGTGTCGACGTTTCCCCCGGCGTCGACGGCTCGATCGGAGCGAGCGACGCAGACCCGCGTGGAACTGCTCGGGACCGCACGGACCGCTCGGAGCGTTCAGGCCGAACAGACCCGCTCGATGGCATCGATCAGGACGGCCAGTTCGTCGACCGAGGTGCCGCGGCCGATTGCGCCGCTCCGCCGATCCCACTCGACAACCTCGGCGTCGTCGAGTTTCAGGGGGTGACACTGTAGCAACGAGACGTACGCGCTCTTTTGCTGACCGGAGGCGATCCGGCGGACCTCGATATCGTGTTCGGTCGCGGCGATGCGTTCGGCGACCTCGCCCTCGTCGGGGCCGGGGACGCCGCCGGCGAGATCGACTCCCTCGGTCGTCGCGGCCATGCCCGAGCCGAATCGCCCGGGACCACATACGTTCGCCGGCCGCTCGTCGATCGCGACGCCGTGATCAGTTCCCGTCAGTCGACATCGCCGCGGTGTCCATGTCCCGGCCCGATTACGGCGAAGCTTTCCATTGAGCACAAAGGACATGCGTGCGCAGTGTGTAATCGATCGAAAATGCGACCACGGATCGCCCTGCTCGACGCTTCTCACGGTAGCGCGCACACCCCGCGGAACTTCCGGCGCGAACTCGACGCCGACCTCGTCGAATTCGATGTTTCCGGAGGTACCCTTCCCGAGACGTTCGCGTACGACGCCTGTGTCGTCACCGGCTCGCGCGCGTCGGTCTACTGGGACGACCCCTGGATCGTACCCCTCAAGCGGTGGATCGAGGACGCGATCGATCGCGAAATCCCGTTCTTGGGGGTCTGTTACGGCCACCAACTGCTCGCGGACGTGCTCGGGGGCACAGTGGAAGGAATGGACGACTACGAACTCGGCTACCGGACCGTTACCCACCACGGCGGCAGGTTGTTCGACGGCATCAACGAGGACTTCCTGGTTTTTACCACCCATTCGGATGCGGTGACCGACCTCCCGCCCGGCGCGACCCTCTTGGCCGAAAACGACCGCGGGATCCACGGCTTCCGGCTCGGACACGTCTTCGGCGTGCAGTTCCACCCCGAGTACGACGCCCGAACGGCACGACAGGTCGCCGACGGCAAGCGCGACCAGCTTCCCGACGCACGGATCGACCGGGTTCTGGACGGCGTCGACGAGGAAGCGTACGACGCCGCCTGCGAGGCGAAGACCCTCTTCGAGAACTTCTGTGCGTACGTGCGGGATCGAGCGGCCGGAGCGGCGGGAACCGACGGAACCGACGGAACCGACGGGACGGACAGGATGAACGGAACCGAGGAAACCGGAAGGGACGGTACGGACCGGAGTGTGGACGAACGAAGCGCCGGCGCTCTCTGAGCGGCCGTCCTCTCGCCGAACGGTCCGTCACGGCGATTCGATCCGACAGTGCAGTTCGTTCCGTCGTTGCGATCGGTTCGATTTCCCAGTCGGTGCCGAAGTCGATCAAATCCGAACCGATCCGAGCAGTCGGTTCTCGATTCGCGGTACGTTCCGCCCCGATTCCCGGTCGATTAGCGATTGTCGATCCGGCTTGCCGTCGAGCGAGTGCAACGGAGGCACTCGGTGACCCGGTAGGGACCCCGGGAGTACTTCTCGGTGCCGCGACGCGCCGCGTTGCCCGATCCCCCCGTGCGGATCTCGATGGTCACGCGCTGAGAGGTGGTCGATTCGCACGTCGGACAGTGTTCGTCGCGTACCGTATCGGTAGAGGTGGCGTTGTCGGCCATGGCGGGCGGCATAAGTATAGATAGTTGTCGAATACGTATTCAAATCTGTGCTTGACAGTGTAGAGAGATGCCGTCCCTCCCCGCGTCGTCGAGCGCGGTCACCGGACGTGGCGAGCGTTTTTATCAGTGGGAGGAGTACGGGAGGTATGCTTGATTACCTCGGCCTCGAATCGGATTTAGCTACCGAAGAGCGGATGATCCGCGATACCGCCCGGGAGTTCGTCGACCAGCAGGTGAAACCGGACATCGCCGATCACTTCGTTGAGGGGACCTTCCCGACCGACCTCGTCGGCGAGATGGGCGAGTTGGGCTTTTACGCGCCGAACCTCTCGGGACATGACCTTCCCGACGTCGGCGAGCGGGCCTATGGACTCCTGATGCAGGAGTTAGAGGCCGGCGATTCGGGCGTTCGGTCGATGGCGTCGGTTCAGGGCGCGCTCGTGATGTACCCGATCCACGCCTACGGTTCCGACGAGCAGAAAGACCGCTGGCTCCCGACGCTCGCGAGCGGCGAGGAGGTCGGCTGTTTCGGCCTGACCGAACCCGAACACGGCTCCGACCCGTCGAGCATGGAGACCCGCGCGGAGCGCGATGGCGACGAATACGTCCTCCAGGGATCAAAGACCTGGATCACCAACTCCCCGATCGCTGACGTGGCGCTCGTCTGGGCGCGCGATACCTCCGCGGAGGACTCCCCTGTACGGGGCTTTCTGGTCGAGACCGACCGCGACGGCGTCTCGACCGACAAAATAGACGAGAAGCTCTCGATGCGCGCGTCGATCACCGGCAGTATCGGCCTGTCGAACGTCCGGGTTCCGGAGGACAACGTTCTGCCCGGCGTCACGGGCATGAAGGGACCGCTGTCGTGTCTCACCCAAGCCCGGTACGGCATCGCGTGGGGTGCGGTCGGGGCGGCCCGGGATTGCTTCGAGGTCGCGCGGGAGTACGCGAGCGACCGCGAGCAGTTCGGCAGCCCGATCGCCCGCTTCCAGCTCCAACAGGAGAAACTCGCCGAGATGGCCACCCAAATTACGCTCGGCCAACTGCTTGCCTACCGCCTCGCTGAGCTCAAGGAACGCGACGAACTCACCCCCCAGCAGGTCTCGATGGCCAAGCGCAACAACGTGGAAATGGCCCGGGAGGTCTCCCGAACCGCCCGGGAGATGCTCGGTGGTAACGGTATCACGACCGATTACTCGCCGATGCGCCACCTCGCGAACATCGAGACGGTCTACACCTACGAGGGCACCCACGATATTCATGGATTGATCCTCGGCCACGACCTGACCGGTATTCCCGCCTTCGAATAACCAGGAAATCGGGAGCGTCCGGTTCTCGGCCTACACGACTGCCCGGTGGAGCGTTCGTGCAGCGTTAGACTCTTACCGAATACAGTGAAACAGCGGGATCTATCGTGAGATTGATACGTGAACCAGTACAAGATACAGGGCGCTTATCTCGCACGAGCGGGGTTCAGATTCAGACCGCTTGAAGTGCTCGAGACAGGACGCGTATTTCGCACCCCGTGGCTCAGGCCAAGAAGTAGACTTATACACCAACGAACGGTATTCGCTAGCATGGCTAGAACTCGATTTACGCCAGAGCTCAATTCGGACGGGTTGTCTCCGGATGAGGCGTTCGCCGTGTTGGGAAACGAAATCCGGTTGGACATTATCCGCGTGCTGTGGCACGCCGATGCAGCTCACGAATACGATGACGTCACCGATACTGCCAAGACGATCTCGTTTTCGAAGCTGCGGCACCAGGTCGAT